>DASXXB010000146.1:0-5717 GCA_036503355.1 Kribbella sp.
GCGTTAGCGTGGGACACGAAGGCCTCCGGTCAGGTGAAGCGGTGAACTAGACAGCTCCACTTCACAACCGGAGGCCTTCACCTGTCACACAGGCTCACCGCCACCGACCGGGACAACCTCCCTGGACATCACATCTAGGCAGGAACTCGTCCAGCGCCACAGCCACTTCCTTCGCCCGCTCCAAGGTCTGCATGTGTGGTACGCCGGGCAACTCGCGGAAGATCGCTCCGGGTATCCCGTCCGCGACCTGGCGCAGTACGGCGGTCGGACCGGAGACGTCCGCACCGCCGGCAGCCACCAGTACCGGCGCGGTGAACCCTGCGAGCCGGCCCTGGGCATCGAGATCCTTCATCGACCGCCACGCCGCGGCCCAGTCCGCGGGGTCCATCGCGAGCAGGCAATCGCGCGCGTAGCGGACTCCCGCGGTCTGCGCGGCGAGGGTCTCCGCGGTGAACCACCGGTTCAGCGTGTCCTCCACCTGAGCCGGCATGCCGTCGGCTTCGGCGCCGGCCGCTCGGCGTTCGAAGACGTCGGGGAACGCTCGGTCGGTCGTCGCCAGCAACGCCAGGGAGGCGAACCGATCGGGTGACTCGATCGCCGCGGTCTGGGCGATCGCGCCGCCGTACGACAGCCCGACGACGTGAGCGGTGTCCAACCCGAGTGCGTCGAGTACGGCGATCAGGTCACGGGCCGTGTCGCGAAGAGTGAACGGGCGAGGCGACCCACACGCCTCGCCGTGACCCCGGAGGTCGTACGCGAACACCCGGCGGCCGGACGCGAGCCCGTCGACGATCGGCTCCCACATGTGCTTGTCGAGCCCGAGTGAGTGCAGGAGCACCACCGGCGGCCCCTTCGTGCCACGTTGCAGCAGGCCGGTCCGGTGATCCACGAGAGTCAGCACGTCGCCATCCTCGCCGCTCGTGGGGTGCAGCACCGAAGGCTTCTGCTCAGGGCAGAGGACGAACGCGGTAGTGGTAGCGGGAGACGGTTCGGAAGCCCAGGTGGTCGTAGAGGGTGCGGGCGGGCAGGTTGTCCTCGAGGACGCTCAACCAGACCCACCTGGTGGTTGCTTCCTGCAACAAACCGCGGATGATCGCGGAGCCGAGACCCTGGCGGCGGAAGCGTTCGTCGACGGCGAGGCAGTACAGCCCGGCCGTGTCGTCGACGAGCGCGAGCCGGCCGATCGCCTTCGCCTGCAGGCCGTCCGAGACAGTCGCGTAGAGCGCCTTGCCGCGCGCGAGAATCTGCTCCGCGGCCGCACGCGTCGCGCTACCACCACGGCCGTCGACATTCCACCAGCAGTCCATCCAGCTTGCGGACGGCGCGCTGGAAATATTCACCGCGGCGGACGTCGCCGGCAGCTTTGCGAGTACGTCGGAGACCTCGGCGCACTGCACCAGCGTCGGATTGCGAACGACGTACCCGCGCGCCTCGAGGTACGCGTCGAGATCGCTCGGCTGCACCGCCGGGCTGATCTGGAACGACGGCGCGATGCCCTGGGCGGCGTACAGGTTTTCCACGTAGTCCAAGGCTTTGCCGAGATCGAACGGTGCGCGCTGGGGCAGCACCGAGTTGGCTCGCAGGGTGACTCCCGCGTTGTGGCGGACCAGCCAGCCGTCCAGCTCGGTGCTGTGCGCGGCGGGCCAGCCCTGGTTCATCAGCGTGTCCATCTGAGCTGCGGCGATCACTCCGTCAACCCTAGAACCAGACGGATTGAATTGCAACAAGATGGATAGTTATTCATCACGCGCGGATGGCCGCGACCGCCTCCGCGAGCAGGTCGATGCCCTCGACAACTTCTGCACGGTTGAGTGATCCGTAGCCGAAGACCAGCCCGGCCGGTCCGTCGCCGCCGACCCAGTACGGCGTCAGGCCGTACACGCCGAGCCCGCGCTCCAATCCCGCGGCGCGTAGGTCGGCCTCGCTGAGATCGGGCGGCAGCCAGGTCATGACGTGCAGCCCGGCCGACACCCCCACCGGCTCCAGCTCCGGCAGCCGCGCCGCCAGCCGCTCGACCAGCGTGTCCCGCAGCGTCCGGTACCGTGGCCGCATCCGCCGCAGGTGCCGGTCGAACTCACCCCGCGCCACGAAGTCCGCGAACGCCAGCTGGTCGAACACCGGCGACCCGCGATCGTCCATCAGCTTCGCCTGCGCCATCGGCTCGACCAGCCATGTCGGCAGGATCAGCCACCCCAGCCGCAGTCCCGGCGCCAACGTCTTCGACGCGGTCCCGGCGTACGCGATCCGATCGGGCGCCAGCCCCTGCATCGCGCCGATCGGCTCGCGGTCGTAGCGGTACTCCGCGTCGTAGTCGTCCTCGATCACCAGGCCGTCCCGCGCCACGGCCCACGCGACCAGCGCCGCCCGCGTTTCCGCCGACGCCACCGCCCCAGTGGGGAACTGATGCGCGGCGGTCACCAGTACGACGTCCGCGCCGGAGCGTTCCAGCGCGGCCACATCGATGCCCGTCGCCAGCATCGGTACGCCGACCACGTCCATCCCGACCGCCTGCGCAACCTCGCGCAGATCGTTGTCGGACGGATCCTCCACGGCAAGCCGTCGACGCCCCGAGGCGGCCAGCACCTGGAGCAACAGCCGCGAGCCCTGCGCGAACCCGTTGCAGATCAGCATGTTCTCCGAGCGCGCCGCCGTACCGCGAACCCGGTTGAGGTAGTCGGCGAGCGCCGTCCGCAACTCGATGGTGCCGCGGCCGTCGATGTAGGCCAGACTCCGGTACGGCGTTTCGTTCAGCACCCGGCGTACCGACCGGAGCCAGGCGGCACGCGGGAACTCGGAGACGTCCGGGCGGCTGTAGCGGAAGTCGATCCGCGGCGGACCGCTCGCAGCTGCGACAGCGCCGGCCGGCGAGACGACCGCGACGTCGGCGACCTGCGTGTAGCCGCCTGCCCGGCTGACGAGATACCCCTCCGCCACCAGTTGCTGGTACGCCTCCACGACCACGCCGCGGGACAGACCGAGGTCCTGCGCGAGCGCCCGCGTGGACGGCATCACGGTCTCGGCGCGCAGCAGGCCGCCGCGGATCCTGGTGCGGATGCCGCTCTCGACCTGCTGGTGCAGCGGCACGCCGCTGTCGCGATTCAGCTCGACCAGGAGCTCACCGGCGCCGGAACTGGTCCTCATTCGGCTCACAGAACTGGACCTTATCGACGGACCGCCGCGCTGTCAGGGTTGTGGACAAGACCAATCAGGGAGCTGAGAGCGATGACCGAACTGCTACGCACCGGCGACGCCGGCTACGACGAGGCCCGCGCGGTATGGAACGCGATGATCGACCGCACCCCGGCGGTGATCGCGAGGTGCGCCTCGACCGCGGACGTGGCCGAAGCGGTGCGGTTCGGGCGTGCGACCGGGCTGGAGATCGCGGTGCGGTGCGGCGGGCACAACATCGCCGGCCTCGCCGTGCCGGACGGCGGACTGATGATCGACCTGACGCCGATGAACGCGGTCCGGGTGGATCCGGTCGCGCGGCGCGCGTGGGTACAGGGCGGCGCACTGCTGGGTGAGCTGGACAAGGCCGCCCAGGCGCACGGGCTGGCGACGACGGCGGGGAACGTCTCGCACACCGGCGTCGGCGGCCTGACGCTCGGCGGCGGGATGGGCTGGCTGGCGCGCCGCTTCGGGCTGGCGTGCGACAACGTCATCTCCTACGAGGTCGTGACCGCCGACGGTTCCGTGGTGCGGGCAAGCGCGGCCGAGAACGCCGAGCTGTACTGGGGGCTGCGCGGCGGGGGCGGGAACTTCGGGATCGTCACCTCGTTCGAGTTCCAGCTCCACGAGATCGGCACACGCGCGCTGATCGTCGAGTTCAGCTACCCGCTGGCGGCCGGTTTCGACGTACTGCGAGGGTGGCGGGAGCTGAACGCCGACGCGCCGCGGGAGGCCACGTTCACCGCGAACATCACCGCGGACTCGCTCACGGTCGGGTACGTGTGGGTCGGCGACGGCGGGGAGGAGTTGTTGCCGGCGTTCCGCGCGCTCGGGCCGGTCACGGGCGAGGTCGTCGAGGAGACGACGTACCTGAAGTTGCAGACGCGGGACGACAGCGTGCAGGGGCACCGGTTCCGGCGGTACTGGAAGGGGCACTACTTCAAGGCGCTGCCGGACGAGGCCCTGCGGGCACTGCTGCGCAACCCGGGTGTCGGTGCGAGCCTGCAGGCGTACGGCGGGGCGATCGCCGACGTACCGGACGAGGCGGCGGCGTTCAGCCACCGCGACACGCTGTTCGAATTCGTCACCGCGACCCGCTGGGAGGACCCGGCCGACGACGAGGAGCGGATCGGCACCTTGCGCGCGTACGCCGCGACGCTGGCGCCGTACGCGAGCGGCGCGTACGTGAACACGCTGAACGACGACCCGATCCAGCGCGCCTTCCCGCCCGCGAAGCTGGAGCGGCTGGTCGCGCTGAAGACGGCGTACGACCCGGCCAACGTCTTCCACCTGAACCAGAACATCAAGCCTGCCGTGCTCGACGAGACCGGCGCGGCATGATGGTGGTGTGATCGACAAATACCTTCCCCACCCCACCGCCCCGGTCGAATTGACTCCGGAGCTCGCGGCGACGATCGAGGAAGGGTTCGCGCGGCGGGACCGCGCGAACATGGGCCCGACGATCGCGTACTTCGAGAAGCTGCTGAGCGAGCACCCGGACAACCCGTACGTGCTCTACGAGGTCGGCGGGTCGTACGACACCGCCGGGCTGGAGGAGAAGGCGGTCGGGTACTACGAGCGCGCGCTGCCCGGCCTGACCGGGGAGACGCGGCGCAAATGCCTGCTGCAGTACGGCAGCACGCTGCGCAACCTCGACCGTTTCGACGAGTCGCTGGCGATCTTCAAGCAGGCGTGCGCGGAGTACCCGGAGTCGGACTCGCTCCGGGTGTTCAAGGCGCTCACGCTGCACGCCGGCGGTCACCAGGACAAGGCGCTCGCCACCCTGCTGCTGGTGATCGCCGACAAGGTCGACTCGGCCGAGATCAAGCGCTACGAGGCCGCGATCCGCGGCAACGCGGACTACCTGGCCAACCTGTGAGCCGACCCTGAGCCAACGTCTGGTCCAACGTCTGGTCCAACGTCTGGTCCAACGTCTGGTTCAGCGCTTGCGGCCGACGCCGCCGTAGATCGCGTCGCGAACCCCGGGCTCCGGCTCCTCGTCGATCCGGCCGCCCGGAACATGCCAGTCGACCAGGCGGACGACGCCCGGCTCGAGGATCTCCATGTCGCCGAACAGCGACGAGATCTGCTCGACCGTCCGGAACGCCAGCGTCGGGAAGGCGGGCTTGATCTTCTCGGCCAGCTCGGTGACCAGGACGTCGACCGCACCGCCGTCGCCCGGGTTGCACGCGTGCGTGATCGCCAGATACGACCCCGGCGGCAGCGCGTCGACGTACTTCCTGGCGATCTCCAGCGTCTGCTCGTAGTCGGCGATGTGGTGCAGCATCAGCCCCATCACCAGCGCGACCGGCTCGCCGGGCGCCAGCAGGTCCGCGATCGCCGGATCCGCCAGCACCTCGTCGGGCTTGGTCAGGTCGGCGGCGACGAAATGGGTCCGGTCGTTGTCGAGCAGCAACGCCCGCCCGTGGGCGACCACCGACGGGTCGTTGTCGACGTACACCACCGAGCACGACAGGTTCGCCCGCTGGGCGATCTGGTGGGTGTTCTCGGCGGTCGGCAGGCCGGAGCCGGCGTCGATGAAGCGCCGG
>DASXXB010000147.1:0-41271 GCA_036503355.1 Kribbella sp.
CTCGACGGCCGGCCGGGTCAGGATGATCCGGGTGACCTCCTTGGCCTGCAGCGCCTGGACCGCCTTGGCGACCGCCAGGTAGGTCTTGCCGGTACCGGCCGGGCCGATGCCGAACACGATCGTGTTCTTGTCGATCGCGTCGACGTACCGCTTCTGGTTCAGCGTCTTCGGCCGGATCGTCCGGCCCCGGCTGGACAGGATGTTCTGGGTCAGGACGTCGCGCGGGCTCTCGGTGGTGGCCTGCTTGATCATCGTGATGCTGCGCTCGACGGAGTCGGCGGTCAGCCCGTGCCCGGTGCGCACCACCGCGATCAGCTCGTCGATCAGCCGCTCGGCCAGCGCCAGCTCGGCGGGCTCACCGACCAGCGTGATCTCGTTGCCGCGGACCATGATGTCGGCGGCGAACTCCTTCTCGACGATGCGGAGGAACTCGTCCCGGGCTCCGAGCAGGGCCACCATGTCGATGCTGTTCGGCACGACGATCTTGTGTGACGCCTGCGTGGTGGTGCCTGCACCTGAAACCGCGCCGTTCTGGCGCGCCTCCGGTTCGATACTGCGTGGCCTGGACAGGCTCTTCCTCCTGAGTGGTGGTGATGTGAGCCTCCATGCTAGCCGTACCGTCCTACAGCCTCATCGGTAATTCCTCCGGAGTCGCCCGATCACCCACCGTCAGCGCGGCGTCCGGCCACCGAACCTGTTGTCAACCTGGGACGAGGTCTTTGCGTCGTCTCTTCGTGGCACAACCGGCCGTGGTGTACGAAGAATGCGTGACACATGAGTCCTCGTGGGATGCCGACGAGGCGCTGACGGCTGTCTACACCGCGCACTACACCTCGCTGGTCCGCCTCGGCGCGCTGCTGCTGCGCGACACCGGGACGGCCGAGGAGATCGTGCAGGACGCGTTCGTCGCGATGCACGGCCGCTGGAACCGGCTGCGCGATCCCCACAAGGCACTCGCGTACCTGCGGACCGCGGTGGTGAACCGCTGCCGGTCCCGCCAGCGGCACCTGGTGGTGGTCGACAAACACACCCCTCGGACGCTCCCGGACGAACCCAGCGCCGAACAGGCCGTACTGCGGACCGTCGAGACCGACCGTGTCATCGAGGCGATGCGGACCCTGCCGGAGAAGCAGCGCACCGTAATGGTGCTGCGGTACTACGGTGACCTGTCCGAGGCCGAGATCGCCGACACGATGGGGATCAGCCGCGGTTCGGTGAAGAGCCACGCCGCGCGCGCGACCAAGTCGCTGCGCCAGGTCCTGGAGCAGAACCTATGAGCGACGAGCACAAAGACCCGTTCGACGACCTGATGCGGCGGGCGCTCCACGAGGAGGCGGACCGGATCGAGCCGGCCGACGCGCTGCCGGAGATCCGCGCCCGCGCGCACGCCCAGCGACCGTCCGGCCGCCGGCCCTGGCTGCTGACCGCCGGCGTGGCCGCGCTCGGTACGGCGGCGACGATCGGCGCCTTCACCGTGTTCAACGGCTCGGACATCACGGCGAACGACGGCGACTCGGTCGCCGGCCCCGGTACGACGGCCACCGCGTCCGGCGTACCGCAGAGCCAGACGCCGTCGGTGACGAGCGCCGCGCCTTCTCCGGTCCCGACCGTGGCGAAGACCGTGGCACCGACAGATCGTGGCCGTCCGGAGCAGACCGTTCGGAACGCGGTCGTCCCGGTCTACTGGATGGGCACGCAGGTCGGCGTACCGAAGCGGCAGTCCGCGCGGCTGTACCGCACCTGGGCCAGAGTGAGTGGGCACCCGGCGGAGCAGGCCGTCCGCGTGATGACCACGCGGCAGCCCGCGGACCCGGACTACTTCTCGGTCTGGCGTGGCGCCGCGGTGAACACCGTGACCCGCTCCGACGACGTGGTGACGGTCGACTTCAAGCAGTTGCCGAAGGCAAATCTGGACGCCGACGTCGCGCGTGTCGCCGCGCAGCAGCTCGTCTACACCGTGCAGGGCGCGCTGAACGACGACCAGACACCGGTTCAGGTCACGCAGGGCGGGCAGCCCGTGTCGCGGCTGTTCGGGCAGGTCGACGCCAGCCAGCCGCTGGGCCGGGCGCAGGCGGCCGACGTACAGGCGCTGGTCTGGATCGACTCGCCGACCGAGGCCCAGGCCCTCGACTCCAAGGTCACCGTGCAGGGCGTCGCGGCAGCCGACGAGGCGGTGATCAACTACCAGGCGACGAACCTGAAGACCAAGGAGATCCGGAAGAGCTACGCCAAGACGAGCGCCGGCCAGACGTTCGCGCCGTACTCGTTCCAGCTGATCCTCAGCCCGGGTCCGTGGCAGATCAGCGTGTACCTGATCTCGGCGGCCGACGGCAGCATCACCAACGCCGACACCAAGTCGGTCGTGGTCAAGTAGCTCGATCCTGCGGCTCGGTCCTGCGGCTCGGTCCTGCGGCTCAGTCCTGCGGCCGGTCGATCGTCGCGGTGAGCAGTCCGGGGAAGGCGGCGTCGAACTCCGGGCGGCGCAGGCGGTTGAGTCGCCGGGCGCCTTCGTCGCGTTGCTCGATCAGCCCGGCGGACCGCAGTACGGCGAAGTGGTGGCTGGCGGTCGCCTTCTTCACCGGGAGGTCGAACGTGCCGCAGGCGCGTGTCCAGTCGTCGTGAACGGCCAGGTCGCGCAGGATCGATCGCCGCACCGGGTCCGCGAGCGCGTCCAGCGCTGCCTGCAACGGCACCTCGGCCGGGTCGACGTGCGTCAGTGTCCTGGTTCGGGCGGACTCGACGGCCATGATGTTCGATCCTCGTCGTACAGTTGTGTTCGGTTCCTGTCTAACAGCTTAGCGAGGTGCTGGTGATGATCGAACTAACCGACTACAACTTCGGCCCGGATGCGGCGGGGTGGGCCGACGATCCGCTGGTGCAACTGAACAACCCGGTCGGCGGAATCCTGCGGGGGCGGGACGCGGTACGGGAGCTGTACGAGCGGGTGTTCGCGGGCAGCCTGAACGTCCAGGTCACGTTCGGCGACGCGGCGACGTACTGGCTGGGCAACTAGGTGGTCTTCGCCGGCCGCGAGACCGGCACCTACCTGGCCAACCGCCCGCTGCACGCCCGCACCTAACACCAACGAGGACTTCCAGTTCGAGTCAGCAGGGCGTGCTAAGGGCCGGCCGGGCGGGGTCAGAGCCAGCGTGAGCGTGCGAGGAGCGCGGAGGCTGCGGCTACTCCGGCGGTGGATGTACGGAGCACGGTGTTGCCGAGGCGGATCGGCGTGACGTCGAAGGTCTTGAGCTCCGCGGGGGCGATCCCACCCTCGGGACCGATCACGAGCACGATGTCGCCGGTCGCAGGAAGCTCACGCGACGCCAGCGGTTCTGTGGCCTCCTCGTGCAGTACGACGGGAAGCGCGGCGCCGGCGAGCAACTCGGCGACGTCGGCCGTGGACGCGAGCGGCGCAACCTCCGCGAACCACGTACGCCGCGACTGCTTGCTCGCCTCGAACGCCCACGCCCGCCACTTCGTGAGCATCTTGTCCACCCGCTCCGGGCTCGCCCGGAACTGACTGCGCTCAGCGTTCCAAGGCACGATCACGTCGACGCCGACCTCGGTCAGCATCTCCACCGCGAGCTCGGCCCGCTCCCCCTTCGGCACCGCCTGCACCACCACGACCCGCGGATCCGCCGGCGGAATGACCCCACGCTCCTCGACGGCGACGGTCACCCCGGTCTTGGACGCGTTGACGACGGACCCCTCGGCCCACGCACCACGCCCGTCCGTCAGCCGAATCCGCTCTCCCGGCCCGATCCGCCGTACGACGGCCGCATGCCGCCCCTCCGCACCGTCCAGCACCAACTCGTCCCCACCAAGCTCAGCCCGGTAGAACACCGCCACACCCACGCCCACACCTCCACCCACACACACCGCCCGGCACCCAACACTCTCACGCGCCCCACCCGAGCCGAGCCCGCCCAAGCCGCCCGCGCCCACGCATGGCCCAAGCCTGCCCGCGCCTCGATGGCCGCGGCCAGCTGGGTCGGCTGGGAGGGGTGGGTCAGTGGGCGCCGAAGGCGTTGCGGAGGCGGCCGAAGACGGTTTTGTGGGTGGCTTGGACCTGACCCTGCGGGCGTTCCTCGTCACGGGCGGCGGCGAGTTGGCGGAGCAGGTCGGCCTGGGAGTCGTCGAGCCTGGTGGGGGTCTCGACGATGACCTCGATGATCAGGTCACCGCGCCCGGCGTGCCGCAGCCGGGGTACGCCGCGGGCGGTCAGCGTCAGCGCCGTACCGGACTGCGTACCGGGACGGATCTCCAGCGGGGTCGTCTCGCCCTCCAGCGTCGGCAGGTCGATCGTCGTACCGAGCGCGGCCGCCGTCATCGGCAGCGTGACCGTGCAGTGCAGGTCGTCGCCGTTGCGGGTGAAGATGTCGTGCGGCTCGACCTCGATCTCGACGTACAGGTCACCGGCCGGACCGCCGCCGGGGCCCACCTCGCCCTGACCGGACAGCTGCACGCGGGTCCCGGTGTCGACGCCGCCGGGGATCTTGACCGTGACGGTACGCCGGGAGCGGACCCGACCGTCGCCGGAGCACTCGACGCACGGGTTCGGGATCGTGGTGCCGTAGCCGCGGCAGTTCGGGCACGGGCGCATCGTCCGCACCTCGCCGAGGAACGACCGCTGCGTGTGCGTCACCTCGCCACGCCCGTGGCAGATCTCGCAGGTGACCGGCTCGGACCCGGCCTCCGCGCCGGACCCGTGACAGGTCGGGCACAGTACGGCGGTGTCGACCTTGAGCTCCCGCGTCGTACCGAAGGCCGCCTCGGCGAGGTCGATCCGGAGCGGGATCAGTGCGTCCTGACCGCGCCGGGTCCGCGGCCGCGGCCCGCGGGTCGCGCCGCCGGTCTGGCCGAAGAACGCATCCATGATGTCGGTGAACGTGAACGCCTGCCCGAAGCCCGCGGCACCGCCCGGCCCGCCAGCCGCGGAGGCGAACGGGTCGCCGCCGAGGTCGTGCATCTGCCGCTTCTGCGGGTCGCTGAGCACCTGGAACGCGCGCCCGATCTCCTGGAACTTCTGGTGCGCGTCCTCGGAGTCGTTCACGTCCGGGTGGTACTGGCGTGCCAGCTTGCGGTACGCCTTCTTGATCTCGTCCGGTGACGCGTCACGGCTGACACCTAGGACGGCGTAGTAATCGGTGCTCATACTCCAGACCAGGGGTTGTGTAATTAGGATTCGGCCAGGATCTGGCTGACATAGCGCGCGACGGCCCGTACGGCGCCCATCGTGCTCGGGTAGTCCATGTGTGTCGGTCCGACGATGCCGAGGGTGGCCAGTGCCTCCGACTTCGACCCGTACCCGGTTGCGACCACCGACGTCGTGGCCAGCTCCTCGAACGGGTTCTCGTGGCCGATCCGAACGGTCAGCGTCTGCGGGTTCGTCGCCTCACCGAGGAGCTTGAGCAGGATGACGTGCTCCTCCAGCGCCTCCAGCACCGGCTTCACGTTCCGCTCGAAGTCGTCGCCGTACCGGGTCAGGTTGGCGGCGCCACCGACCGCGATCCGCTGCTCGCCGACCTCGTCGGTGAACGCCTCGAAGAGCGTGGTCACGATCGCGGCGACCAGGGAGCGGTCGGACGGCGCGAACAGCTCTGGCACGCCGGCCAGGGACGTGGCCGCGTCGGTCAGCCGCTGACCGGCCAGGGCCGTGTTCAGCCGCGAGCGAAGGTCGGCGATCAGTTGCTCGTCGACGTCGTGCGGGTGCTCGACGATGCGCTGCTCGACCCGGCCGTTGCTGGTGATCAGCACCAGCAGCAGCCGGCGCGGGCTCATCGTGACGACCTCGATATGCCGCACGCTCGACCGGTTGAGCGACGGGTACTGCACGATGGCGACCTGGCGGGTGATCTGGGCGAGCAGCCGGACGGTACGGCGGACCACGTCGTCGAGGTCCACCGCACCGGCCAGGAAGGACGTAATCGCCTTCTTCTCCGCCGTCGAGAGGGTCTTGACCGTGCTCAGCTTGTCCACGAACAAGCGGTAGCCGGCATCGGTCGGGATCCGCCCGGCGCTGGTGTGCGGCTGGGTGATGTACCCCTCCTCCTCCAGCGCGGCCATGTCGTTACGGACGGTGGCCGGCGATACCCCGAGGTTGTGCCGGTCGACCAGAGCCTTCGACCCGATCGGCTCGTGGGTCGCGACGTAGTCCTCGACGATGGCGCGGAGCACATCCAGCTTGCGGTCGTCCAGCACGCGCACCACCCTCTCCGACTCCGCCGTTCACGGCTTGGCACTCAATCGTTCAGAGTGCCAGTCTAGGCGGTCTCGGGCGACGCTCCCAACGGAACGGCCGCGGGACGTGTCACGGTACTGGCCACATCAAGCGGCTGATCCTGTACGGCGGAGTCGACGAACGACTCCAGTACGTCGAGCACGTGGTACGCTAGCTCGCCGGTGGCGCGGTGCTGCTCGCCCGTGCGCAGCGCCCGGGCCATGTCCGCGACACCGACCCCACGGCCGGCCCCGGCGTACCCGCCCGCGACCGGCACCTCAGTCCACTCGCGCTGTCCCGGAGTCACGATCTCGACGGTCCCGTCAAAGCCGTTCGGGTCCGGCACGGACAGGCTGCCGTCCGTACCGTGGACCTCGATCCGCGGCAGCCGGCCGGCCCACACGTCGAACGACATGAGCACCGTGGTCAGCGCACCGGACTCGTGCTCCAGTACGCCGGTGACGTGCGTCGGCACCTCGACGTCGAACACGGTGCCCGCCCGCGGCCCGGTGTGGATCTCCCGCTGCTGCTTGGCACGGCCCGCACGGGCGGTGACCCGGACGACCGGCCCGAGCAGGGTGACCAGGCTGGTCACGTAGTACGGGCCCATGTCGAGGACCGGTCCGCCTCCGGGCTGGTAGTAGAACTCGGGCGCCGGGTGCCACAGCTCGTGGCCGGGGGTGACCATGAACGCGGTGGCCGCGTGCGGGGTCCCGATGTCACCGCGGTCGATCACCGCGCGCGCGGTCTGGGTTCCGGTGCCGAGGACCGTGTCCGGCGCGCAGCCGATCCGCAGGTTGTTGGCGGCGGCGTACTTCAGCAGCGGCTCCGCTTCGGCGCGATCCATGGCCAGCGGCTTCTCGCCGTACACGTGCTTGCCGGCTTCCAGGGCGGCCTGGTGGACCGCGGCGTGCGCGGCCGGGATCGTCAGATTGAGGACAATCTGAATGTCGTCAGCGGCGTACAGCTCCTCCGGTGACAGGGCGCGGATGTCCGGGTTCTTGTCCGCGATCGCCTGCGCGCGCGAGACGTCCAGGTCCGCGACGGCGGCGACCTCGACGCCGGGGAGCTTGGCCAGGTGGTCCAGGTACGTGCCCGAGATGACGCCGGTGCCGACGATCCCGACCTTGGTCGAGGCCGGAGTCACTTGCTCGCCCACAGCAGCCCCCGCTCGATGATCGTGCGTACTTCGGGCGTCTCCAGGTCGTCGAGCTTGTGGCCGACGGTGCAGACGAAGACCTTGCCCTCGCCCCACGTCCGGGTCCAGACCGCCGGCATCACGGCGCCCTCGATCCACGGGTAGTCCGGGTGCGACTCGAACGTCGTGGTCGCGAGCACCGTGTTCGTCGGGTCGTAGTGGATGTAGTACTGCTCGGTGTGGACGTCGAAGTGCTTGATTCCGTCGACAATCGGATGGTCGGCAATGATGTCGACCCGGTAGTCGGTGAAGCCGTGCGGGTGCGAGATGAACTGGCCGCCGGTGATGAAGCTGTAGTCCACGTTCTTGCGGAACGAGTCGGCGATGCCGCCGTGCCACCCGGCGAATCCGGTGCCGCGGCGGATCGCGGCCTCGAGACCCTTGAAGTGCTCGGGCTCGATGTCGCTCATCGTCACGCACTGCAGCACCAGGTCGACGCCGTCCAGGTCGAGGTACGCCGCGGTCGTGTCGGAGACCGTGACCTCGAAGCCGTTCTCCTTCAGGTACGGAATGAACAGATCGGTCGCCTCGACCGGGGAGTGACCTTCCCAGCCACCCCGGACCACCACTGCACGTCGTGTCGTCACGCCGGCCACCCTTCGAAAGTTTCGGAGATTCCATCGGAACACTTGCGACCTTAAGTCGGCGGGACAAGGCTTGCCAACCGTAGGGCGCGTCTGGTCGTCCCCCGCCGTAGCGAGCAGGTGCTCGGTGCGGTGCATCGCCGCGCGGGAGGAGAGGCCTCGATGTGGTTTCATCGTGGCCTTTCCTCCCGTGCGGCGAGGTGCCGTGCCGAGTGCCGCGCAGTAGGCGGGGGACGACCAGACGTGCCCTACTCTCACCCCATGGGCTGGAAGTTCTGGAAGCGGTCGGATTCGATGGATCCGCAAGAGCTGCCGGCGCGCGGGCACGCGCAGCCGAACAGCTTTCCGGAGCGGCCGCAGGACAGGCTGCCGGTGGGGTCGTTCGGGATGACGGTCGAGGACGTGTTCTCGATCACCGGGCGCGGGACGGTGGTGACCGGGCGGGTGCTGACCGGGACGGTGTCGGTCGGCGAGCAGGTCATGCTCAGCCGGGCCGGGCAGCCGCTGCTGCAGGTCGAGGTGACCGGCCTCGAGATGTTCCGCAAGACCGTGCGGACCGCGAAGGCCGGCGACAACGTGGGCCTGCTGCTGCGCGGCATCAAGCGGGACCAGGTGCTCAAGGGCGATGTAGTCAGCAAGTAGTGTCGAGGCCATGAGTTGGACCGAGCTCGGCGACCGCACCTGGGTTCGCCGGTACGACGAATGGGACCTGAACGTCGGCCTGGTCGTCGGGGCGGACGGCGCGCTGGTGATCGACACCCGGGCCACCACCGAGCAGGCCGAGCAACTCCGCGAGCACATCCGCGAGCTCACCGACCTCCCGGTGAAGTGGGTCGTCAACACGCATGCCCACTTCGACCATGTGAAAGGCAACAGCGTCTTCACCGGCGCGACCGTCCACCTGCACGAGAACGCGGCCGCCGAGGAGAACCTCGCCGGTACGACGTTCGCTGTCGCGAAGGTGATCGACCTCGGCGACCGCCGCGTCGAGTTGCTGTACGTCGGCAACGCGCACACCTCCGGCGACACCGTGGTCGCCGTACCGGATGTGGACGTGTTCTTCGCCGGTGACCTGCTCGAGGAGTCGGCGCCGCCGTCGTACGGCGAGGACTCGTTCCCGCTCGAGTGGCCGGACACGATCCAGGCCGTGGTCGGCATGATGACCCCGGCCACCCGGATCGTCCCCGGGCACGGTGCGGTGGTCGACATCGACTTCGCCCGCGACCAGGCGATCGACCTGGGCAAGGTCGCGAACACGATCTCGACCCTGCACCACGCCGGCACCTCGCTGGAGGACGCGCTCAAACACACCGAAGACTGGCCGTGGCCGGTCGACAAGCTCCAGCACGCAATCCGCCGCGGCTACCAAACCCTAGGCACCCCCCAACGCCCGACCCTCCCCCTCCTCGGCCCCGGATAAGCGGCTCTCCTGACCGATCCGTGGGTACTGCGTACCTGGATCACTGATTAACCTGCACATCAAGAGTCCTCACACGCTCGACTCCGCGCCCGGACTGACCGCTTCGTCGAGTCGTGAGAAATGGCAGCGAGAAGCGACCCGAATCCACGACTCGGCGGCAACCGTGATGCCCGAGGAGCTTGGTCGTCGAGTCGTGGAAATCGGCTGCTTTTCGGGCTGTTCTGCAGCCTGAATCCACGACTCGGGGTTCGGGACCGGAACCAATCGCCACGACTCGGCGAACGGGTGGGCCTCGAAGTACCCCGGGCTCGTGGTGGGGTCGGATGTCGGCGGCCTGGCTCGGGTGTGGTGACGGAGCGGCCGCGGACTCCAGGGGGGATCCGTGGCTACGGTCAAGCACGGATCAGTTGCAGGGCGGATCAGCGCTTTCGGGTAGTTGTCCGTTGACATCGTGTGACCTGGTCGCGCAACTTGTTCGGAACGGACATCGCCCGACCGGATGGGGTGGGACTCATGGCTGTATCGGTCCAGCAGACGGTTCATCCCGACGGACGCGTCGAGCTCGCGGATCCTGAAGCTCTCCGGGGCAGTCCGTACGCCAACGCCGAGCTCGCTCCGACGAGGTTGCCCGAGCGGACGTGGACGACGTACAACTACGCCGCGCTCTGGATGGGGATGGCGCACAACATTCCCAGTTACCTGCTCGCGTCCGGGCTGGTCGCGCTCGGGATGAACTGGTTGCAGGCGTTCCTCACGATCACCCTCGGGAACCTGATCGTGCTGGTCCCGCTGCTGCTGAACAGCCACGCCGGCACGAAGTACGGCATCCCGTTCCCGGTGTTCGCGCGGGCGTTCTACGGTGTCCGCGGCGCGAACTTCCCGGCGCTGCTGCGGGCGTTCATCGCCTGCGGCTGGTTCGGTATCCAGACCTGGATCGGCGGGCAGGCGATCTTCGTGATCGTCGGCGAGCTGTTCGGCAAGAGCTGGACCGAGGTGTCGGCGATCGGCGGGCATCCGTGGACGATGTGGCTGAGCTTCGCGTTCTTCTGGGTGCTGCAGATGGTGCTGATCTTCCGCGGCATCGAGGGCCTGCGCCGGTTCGAGAACTGGGCGGCGCCGCTCGTGACGGTCGCGTTCGTCGCGCTGATGGTGGCGATCCTGGTGAAGGCCGGCGGGTTCGGGCCGATCCTGTCGCAGCCGTCCAAGCTCGGCTGGGACGCCGACTTCTGGAAGATCTTCGCGCCGTCACTGATGGGAATGATCGCGTTCTGGGCAACTCTGTCGCTGAACATGCCCGACTTCACCCGGTTCGGGAAGGGCCAGCGGGCGCAGGTCTGGGGCCAGGTGATCGGCCTGCCGACCACGATGTCGTTCATCGCGCTGGTCTCGATCATCACCACGTCCGGCACGGTCGTGCTCTACGGTTCGGCGATCTGGGACCCGGTCGAGCTGACGCGCCGGTTCGAGAACCCGGTCGTCGTCACGATCGGCCTGGTGATGGCGATCCTCGCGACGATGTCCTGCAACGTCGCGGCCAACGTCGTGAGTCCGTCGTACGACTTCGCGAACGCGTTGCCGCGCTGGCTGAACTTCAGGACCGCAGGTCTGCTGACCGGGGTGATCGGCATCGTGATCCAGCCGTGGCGGCTGATCTCGGACCCGTCGATCTACATCTTCGTCTGGCTGTCGTTCTACGGCGGCCTGCTCGCGTCGGTGGCCGGCGTGCTGATCGCGGGGTACTGGCTGCTCGACCGCACCAACCTGCAGCTCGCCGACCTGTACAAACCTGGCGGCCGCTACTGGTACTCCGCCGGCTGGAACTGGCGCGGCGTGGTCGCGACACTGTTCGGTTCGCTGCTCGCGGTCGGCGGCGCGTACTCGAACCCGGGCGCGGGCCCGTTCCCGCAGAACGGCCTGATCCCGTTCCTCAAGCCGCTGTACGACTACTCCTGGGCCGTCGGGCTGATCGCCGGCTTCGCGGCGTACTTCGTCCTCACCCTGGCCGCGCCGAGCCGCCAGTCAACGGCCACTCATGCGGCACCGACTTATTAGAGTTGGCGCGTGGCTGACAGGTATGGGAACGACGTACTCAGTGGGGACTGGCGCAAGCCCAAGAACGGGCGGACCGTCGAGGTCGAGATCGAGAAGGGCATGGTCGTCGAGGAGCCCAGCTCGGGGTTCGTCGGTGCGATCGTGCGCTGGGAGCACGGTGTCGTCGACCTCGAGGACCGGCACGGCAAGATCCGCACGTACCCGCTCGGGCCGGGGTTCTGGCTGGACGGCAAGCCGGTCAGCCTGAAGCCGCCGAAGAAGGCCGGCCCTGCGAAGAAGACGCGGACGGCGTCCGGCTCGGTCGCGGTGGACAACGTGCGGGCGAAGGTCGCGCGGGCCAGCCGGATCTATGTCGAGGGCCGGCACGACGCGGAACTGGTCGAGAAGGTGTGGGGCGACGACCTGCGGATCGAGGGCGTCGTGGTCGAGTACCTGGAAGGCGTCGACGACCTGGTCGAGATCGTCAACCGGTTCCAGCCGGGTCCCGGACGGCGGCTCGGCGTACTCGTCGACCATCTGGTCGAGGGCTCGAAGGAGTCGAAGATCGCGGCACAGGTGAACAACCGGTACGTGCTGGTGGTCGGCCACCCGTTCATCGACATCTGGGAGGCGGTCAAGCCGTCCGCGGTCGGGATCAAGGCGTGGCCGAAGATCCCGCACGGGCAGGACTGGAAGAAGGGCGTCCTGCAGGCGTTCGGCTGGCCGGCCACCGACCAGGCCGACGTTGCCGCGGCCTGGAAGCACATCCTGTCCAAGGTGAACAGCTTCGCCGATCTCGACCCGGCGCTGCTCGGCCGGGTCGAGGAACTCATCGACTTCGCGACTCTGGACTGATCTCGGGGATCCGCCGCTCCAGCCAGGCGCGGATCCGGCGACGGGTACGGCGTACCGCCCAGGTGATCACGCCGAGGACGGCGCTCAGGGCGAGGATCGCGCCACCCAGGGCGGCGAACGGCAGCCGGACGGCATCGAAGACGGCGGCGAGCACCAGCAGCGCGATCCCCGCCGCGGCTGTTGCCGCCGGCAACCAGGGCTCGAAGATCGGTGGCCGGTGCGCAGGCGTCAGCTTGGACCCGTGCACCATCCGCTCCCACATCGTCTGCCGGGCCGGTTCGGTGAACCAGCGCGCGGTCCGCAACAGCCAGGAGCCGGGTTGGTGCTTGCGGCCGGCGGTCGCCTTCACCCAGTTGCCGACCTGCGGACCGAGGCCGCTCGACACGTCGACCATCCGGTCCGCGAGCCCCTTGGTGATCGCGCGGCCCTCGGGCGAGGCGTTCAGCTCGTCGCGCATCGTCGCCAGTGCGCTGATCCCCGCGTCGACCGGGAAGTCCCTGGCCAGCCGCTCGATCCGCTCCGCGACGGCCGGAAGCTCCCAGCCTTCGGCCTGTAGCACCTGGCGCTGCGTGTCGCGGATCCAGTCCGCGTCCGCGCCGAGCATCGCGCCGAGATGCGCGACGCAGTGCAGGCGGCCCATCAGCCAGTCCCAGCGCCGCCAGTCCGCCGCACCGAACGCACCGAAGTGCCCGACCTGGGTCCCGTACAGGATGCGGTCGTTGAGCTGGTTGGCGATCGAGCCTTCCTGCAGCTCGTCGAGGACCGCGAGCGGGATGTCCGGCCCGAGCCGGAGGAACCGGAACGGCGCACTGCGCTGCTCGGGCGTGCGTGCCGACGTACATCTGGACACGATCTCCACCTCGAGCGCGGTGTCGACAAGGTCCCACCCGACGATCGCGACCAGCGCGGCGAACGCGTCACCGAGCGCGCGCTGGATCTGCAACTGCTCGAAGATGTCGTTCAGCCCGACCGCGACCGCCTCCGCACCGCCGGCCGGTCGCAGGTCGAGATCCGCGGCGGCCAGCTGTACGTCGAGAGCGTCGCGAACCGCCTGTACTTTCAGCAGGCAGTCGCTCGCCGCGGTCAGCCGCTTCTCCAGCTCCGCACGCTCGGCACTGGGCGCCTCGCCGACCCTGCTGCGCAGCCAGCGCAGGATCAGCCGGACGATCCGCTCGGCCGCTCCGATCCCCCACAACCAGCTCGGGTTGCCGTCGGCGTCGTCGCGCAGCGCGGCGGTCGACCCGTCCGGATCGGGCACCCAGGCGTGGTCGGTCCGCAGGATCTCGTCGATCTCCGGCTCCGACAGCGCGGTCGCGGCGTCCAGGACCGTCGACTGGTCGTGGCTCGCGATCGTCACCGCCTCCCACACGCCACCGGCCGCGCGACCCCGCGCGTACGTCGGCTGCAGCGCCTCCGCGGCCGTCTTCAACCGGGCCCGCTCCTCTGGTTGCTTCAGGCAACGGTCGAAGAGCCGCTGGTTGTCGGACCAGGACGCGTCCGCCTCCAGCAGCAGGCGTTCGAGCTGCTCGACGTCCGAGCGGAAGTCCACCTCGCGCGGGAACTGCACCGCGGACAATGCCGACACCCGCCAGCTCGGCTCGTTCGCCGCCGGCAGCGCCGTCGACGCGTGGCCGATCCCGGCGGACGGTACGACGTACAGGACGTAGCGGCTGGCCTTGCCGGTGACGGGACGCCGGGCGACGACGTCGAGGACCGGGCCGAACGGGGCGTTGTCGAGCACGCCGCCGTCGATCAGCCAGGACCCCGCTTCGGCCGGCCGCGGGCGCATGCGTGGCGGTTGCGCGGCGAGCTCCGGCGTTTCCAGCACCGGACCGAACGCGGCCGGGAAGGACGCGGACGCCCGCGCCGCGCGAGCCAGCAGGTCGGTGTCCTTCAGCCCGTTCTTGTCCTCGGTGGTGAACTTCCGGCGCGCACCGTCGTACGTCGGCGCGTCCTCGCTGGTGAAGCCGTACAGGTACCGATGATCCGGTACGACGAACGCCTGGCCGGCCGCGTCCTTCGCCTCGAACTGCTGCACACCCAGCCCGGACGCTGTCACGAACAGCGTCACCGGCTCCTCGGCATCGCTCTCGCCCGCGTCGGCGACGCCCTTCAGCAACTGCTGGACCTGCTGGTGGAAGTACTTGCCGTCGAGCACCGAGGTCGACTTCACGCTGGCGGACGGCACCAGCTTGCCGACGTCGAGCGAACCGAGCGCGACCCACTTCTGCCGCAGCCAGGGGCCTGCGTTGTCGCCTGTGCCGTCGCCGGGGCCGCCGTCGGGGTCGAGGGTGGAGCCATTGGCGATCGCGGTCGCGAGCAGCGAACCGTTCAGCCCGCCGGCGCTGGTGCCCGCGATCACGTCGACCACGACCCGCCGCCGCTCGTCGCCGCGCCGGCACAACGCGCGCCAACGGTCCGCGAGCACCGCGTCGTACGGCTGCGGCTTGGGCGCGCGCGTCCCACCGGACGCCCGCCGGATCAGGTCCAGCTCATGCGTCACCCCACCCATCCAGACCGCCAGGCTGACCCCGCCGTTCAGCACCAACGCAATCCGGATCTCGTGATCACTCATGCGTTCCCCCCTTTCCCCAGAGATACCACGGTTCACCGGTTGTCGCAGCGGAGCGTGAACAAAAGGTTGTCGCGATCTGCACGCAGGGTCATCCTTGTCGTGGGGGTGGTCGTCATGCGCTGGTGTGCAGTGACGGTTTCCGTACTCATCCTGCTCCTCGCAGGGTGCTCCGACACGCCGTCCGACGGCCCGCCGGCGCCGCCCGAGCCCACCCCGACCTCAACCGGCACGAGCGAACCACCGCCGGAGCCGACCGACACCGAAAGCACCCAGACCAAGCAGCGGCAGCCGTCGATCAGCATCCTGTCCGCGCCGATCGGCGGCAACGTCGAGGCCGACGGCGTCAACCAGTGCGCCGAGGTCAACTGGCTCGGCCGCAACCCGATCCCGGATGGTACGACGATCGTGCTGGGGACACCGAGCCTCGATCCGGACGGCGTCTTCACGTTCGACGAGTCCTCCTGCGCCGGCGCGACCCGGACCTGCGCGGACGTCCGGTGGCGGTCGTCGGCCTTCGCCCCGTGCTGGATCGGCGTACGCCAGCTCAGGAACGGCAACGGGCCGGTCACGCTGGTCATCCCGGTGGACGCCACCTGCGCGACCCAGGCCGACTGTGACAGCCTCGCCCGCGGAAAGGGCACCAGCCAGATCACGTTCGACCCGGCGGAGATCGACACGCCGCCCACCGAAACCCCCACCGAGACTCCCGTCGAGACTCCCAGCGAGACACCGTCGGGTGGGTGACGGATGGCGGACGAGCGGCCCCAGCTGGAGCGCTGGGTCAGTTTCGCGGCCGGGATCGTCACCCCGATCACGGTGGTCAGCGCGCTGCTGTTCTACTTCGGATACGTCTCCGCCCGGTCGCAGTACGAGTACTTCGGCATCGACGTGGACACGATCGGCCTGAGCACGCGGGACTACGTGATGCGCAGTCCGCAACCACTCTCGGTCCCGCTGCTGGTCATCACGCTGCTCGCGGCCGGCATCGTCGTGCTGCACAACGCGATCCATCCGACGCCTGTCACCGTCCGGCGCGTGCTCCGGATCGCGTTCCTGGTCCTGGTGCTCGGTGTGGCCGCACTCCTCGCCTACCCGCTGATCGGACAGCTCGCGTACTACGCCTTCGTCGTACCGGCCGTGATCGGCCTGTCCGCCGCGGTCGTTGCCTACTTCCTCTATCTGCGGCGCAAGACCGGCCCGGCGCCGGACGTCCAACGGATCCTGATCGCTCTGTTCGCGGTCGTCGCGGTGGCCTGCGCTTTCTGGGCGGCGGCAACCACCGCCCAGTACACCGGCCGCGGACTGGCCAAGTCGGACGCACGCCACCTGAACCGCTTCCCGACCGTCATTCTCGACACGAAGGAGAAGCTCGCCCTGCGCTCCCCCGGCATCGAGGAGACCGCGCTCCGCCCCGGCGCCGGGCAGACCTTCAACTACCGCTACCGCGGTCTGCGCCTACTCGTGGTCGGCCAGAACCGCTTGTTCCTGGTGCCGAACAAGTGGACCGCCTCCAACACGACCGTCGTCATTCCGCTGGACGGCTCGGTGCGCGTCCAGTTCCAGTTCCAGAACGATCCGCCGTAATCGCATCCGAGTCGGTGAAGGCGGCGGAGGCGAGCAGAGCCAGGCGGTCGGCACTGTCGGTGCCTGGTTGGGCGTGGTAGATGACGAGCATCGCGCCGTCGGTTCCGGACACTGCGAGCTTCTCGCGGTCGAGCTGGAGGGGGCCGACCTGCGGGTGGTCGAGGGTCAGGTTGGCGCCGAGCCGTTCGCTGACGTCGTGCCGCGCCCAGAGCTTGCGGAACAGCGGGCTCGCCAGCGACAGCTCACCGGCGAGTTCGATGAACCTCGGGTCGTCGATGTCCGTGCCCACCGACCGGCGGAAGGTCCCCAGCAACGTCTGCGCGGCGCGCTCCCAGTCGCTGAACAACGCCTGCTCGGCCGGGTCGAGGAAGACGTCGCGCAGCCTGTTGTTGCCGCGTACCAGTCGCGGTGAGAGAGCTGTGGCGAGCCGGTTGGCGGCCAGCACATCGAAGTACCGGCCCTCGACGAACGCCGGGAAGGGCAGTGCGTCGACCAAGCGCGCCGTACTCGCCGGAAGGGTCTCTCGGCGTACCGTCCGCCGCCGCGGCCGGCGCGGTTCGCCGGCGACCAGGCTGAACAGGTACGACGGGTCGTCGAGCTGCAGGACGCGCGCGATGGACTGCAGGACCTGCAAGGAGGGGTTGCGGTCCCTGCCCTGCTCGAGGCGCAGGTAGTACTCCGCGCTGATGCCCGCGAGCATCGCCACCTCTTCACGGCGAAGCCCCTGGACGCGCCGGGTGCCGAGCACCGGGATCCCTGCCTGCTCAGGCGTCACCAACTCGCGCCGCGCGCGCAGGTACTCGCCGAGGAGGTTGCTGTCGTCGGTCACCTCTCCACGGTAGGCCGCGGCCCAACGATCGTGACTGTCCCTGTCACTACCAGTGTCACCAGGGACCTGGTTGCGGCCGTCGCAGCGCCCGACGATCGGTAGTGGCAACCATCATCCAAGGAGAAGGACCCTATGCCTCACGTACTCGTCACCGGCGGCTCCGGCTTCATCGCCGGTCATTGCATCCTGCAACTTCTCGACCAGAGCTACGTCGTCCGTACGACGGTGCGCTCGCCGGACCGCGAATCCGCCGTACGCCGAACCCTCGCGGACGCCGGCGCGACGAACCTCGAGAACCTCACGTTCGCCGCGGCCGATCTCACGCAGGACGACGGATGGACCGCGGCAGTCGCCGGCGTCGACTTCGTTCTGCACGTCGCCTCACCGGTCCACCCCGGCCACGTCGAGAACGAGGACGACCTCATCGTCCCGGCCCGCGAAGGAACGCTGCGGGTCCTGCGCGCGGCACGCGATGCCGGCGTACGACGGGTTGTGCTCACGTCCGCGTTCCACGCCGTCGGCTTCGGCCACCCGCACACGGATCACGTGTTCACCGAGGACGACTGGACGGTTCTGGACGGACCCGGCGTCGATGCCTACGGCAAGAGCAAGACCCTCGCCGAACGCGCCGCCTGGGCGTTCATGACCGAGGAGTCCCCGGACTTCGAACTCACCACGATCCTCCCGGTCGCCGTGATGGGCCCGGCGCTCGGCGAGCAGATCTCCGGCTCGAACGGCATCGTCCAGCGGATGCTGTCCGGCGAGACGACCGGCTACCCGAACCTGTACATCCCGATCGTCGACGTCCGCGACGTCGCCGCCGCCCACGTCGCAGCGCTGACAGCGCCAGAGGCCGCCGGCCGGCGGATCCTGGTCGCCTCCGGCGCACCCGCCGTCGCAATGGAACAGATCGGCGGCATCCTGCGATCACAGCTGGGCGCAGCGGCCGCCAAGGTCCCGACGCAGACGATCCCGGACGACGTCATCCGGGAGTCCGCGCGCTCCAACCCCGACCTGCGCTGGATCGCCGCCGACCTCGGCTTCGTCAAGCAGATCTCCACCGCGCGGGCGCACGACATCCTCGGGCTCAGGCCACGGAAGCCCGAACAGGCGATCCTGGCAGCCGCCGAAAGCCTGCTCGCCAAGGACCTGGTCTAGGCCCTAGGCACTGTCGCGGATGACGAGTTCGGTGTTGTAGATCTCGGCGGTGGTGTGGTCGGCGCCGGCGATCTTGGACAGCAGGATCTCGGCCAGCCGGGCGCCCAGCTGTTCGACGGGCTGGCGGACCGTGGTCAGTTTGGGCGTGGTCGTGGTGGCGAGGACGGAGTCGTCGAAGCCGACTACCGCCACGTCCGCGGGCACCCGCCGGCCGGACTGCGACAGCACGCGGAGCGCCGCGGTCGCCATCAGGTCGGAGGCCACGAACAGGCCGTCCAGGTCCGGGTGCTCGTCGAGCAGCCGCAAGGTCGCCTGCTCACCACCGTCGGCCGTGAAGTCGCCGTACGCGATCATCGCCGGCAGCCCGGCCTCCTTCATCACTTCCTGGTAGCCGGTCAGCCGGTCGATGCCCGCGGTCATGTCCAGCGGCCCGGCGACGGTGGCGACCTTCGTCCGGCCGATCGCGAGCAGATGCTGTACGCCGGTCCGCGCGCCGGCGACGTTGTCGACGTCCACACTCGCCACGGGTACGTCGACGCCGAGCGGCCGGGCGCTGAACACGATCGGCAGCGGCAACTGCGCGAGCTCCTGCAGCACGTTGTCGCGGCCGTGGTGGCTGATGATGATCGCGCCGTCGACGTGCCCGCCGCGCAGGTACCGCAGGAGGCGCTGGTCGTCGGCTCCGGTCGGCTCCGGAGCCGGCTCGATCAGCAGCACGAGCTGCGACGACGTCGGCGCGAGCGTTCGGCTGACGCCACTCAGCATGCCCGCGAAGAACGGGTCCGAGAACACCCGGCTGTCCGGCTCCGGGACGACGATCGCGATCGAGTCCGTACGACGGGTCACCAGCGCGCGGGCCGCCCGGTTCGGGACGTAGCCGAGCTGGCGGATCGCCTGCTCGACGGCGGCGACCGTGTCCGGGAGGACCTTCGGCGACCCGTTCACCACCCGCGAAACGGTCGCCCGCGACACGCCCGCGACCGCCGCAACCTGCTCCAGCGTCGGAGAACCAGACCCGTCCATCGGCCCTCCTCAGGTCTCGATTGGCCCGCGTTCACACCGTAGTACCTCAGCGGCCGACCGCGCGTCAGAGATCGGCCACTCGGCGCTGCGTGTTGTTCAGCTTCCGACGCGGGTGTTCGCGGCCTTCGACGCCGCCGTGAGCGCCTGTTTCCAGGCGGCGTCCGGCGCCTGTTTGCCGTCGTCGACGCGGGTCAGCGCGGCGCTGAAGATCTGGTTGATCTCGCCGTCCCGCGGGCCCTTGTGCTGCTTCAGGATCACGTTCCGCGCGCGGTTCACGAAGATCTGCCCGACCGGGGCGTTGTTGAAGTACGGGTTGACCTGCGCCTTCACCTGCGGGTCGTCGTACGCGTCCAGCGTCGACGGGAACGAGCCGATCTTCTTGAACACCTTGATCTGCTGCTCCGGTGCGGTCAGCCACGCGGCGAGCTTGGCGGCCTCCTCGGGATGCGGCGACTGGATCGGGACCGTCAGGTACGAGCCGCCCCAGTTGCCACCGCCGTTGGGGAACACGTCGGCGACGTCCCACTTGCCCTTGCCGTAGCTGCCCGCGTTGTCCTGGATGACGCCGAGCAGCCAGCCCGGGCACGCGATCGTGGCGAACTTGTCGGTCCGGAACGAGTTGTTCCAGGTGTCGCTCCAGGCCGTCAGCCGCGCGGACAGGCCGTCCCTGCTGCCCGCGACGACCTGGTCCCAGGTCCGCCTCAGCAGCGGGTTCTCGTCACCGAGGAAGCGGTCCTGGTTCGAGTAGTACGCCTGGATCAGCTGGTTGCGCATCGCTTCCCAGGTCAGTACGGCGGAGTCGTACCAGGCCGAGCCCGGGACCCGCTGCTTGAACTTCCGGCCCGCGGCGAAGTACGACGGCCAGTCCTGGAACAGCTTCGCGACCTCGGCCCGATCGGTCGGCAGTCCCGCCTTCGCGAACAGGTCGCGGCGGTAGCAGATCGCCTCCGGCCCGATGTCGGTGCCGTACCCGATGATCCTGCCGTCCTCCGTGGTCGCCCCGGCCACCTTCCAGTCCAGCCAGCGGTCCTTCAGGTCGTCGGCGCCGTACTTGCGCAGGTCGGCGAACTTGTCCGCCTTCGCCAGGTACTTGTAGATCCAGCTGACTTCCATCGCCTCGATGTCGGCCAGCCCGGTGCCGCGCGCGAGGTTCGCGTCCAGGTTCTTCACGTGGTCGTCGACGGTCTTCGCGTGCTGCTCGACGATCGTGATGTTCGGGTGCTGGGCCTCGTACTCGGCGTACAGGTCGGCGTACCCGAACTCGTTGAAGGTGGCGATGGTCAGCTCGATCTTCGGGCCGTCGGCGTCGGTGCCGGCCGCGTCCGGCGTACCGGATCCACCGGCGCAGGCGGAGACCAGCAGGACCGCGGCACAGGCGAGCAAGCCGGCTACGGGACGATAGCGGGCACTGGGCCGCATTTTCGAAGCTCCCTGGAACTGGACGTGGGTTGAGAGCGCTCTCGGATCGCGAAAGTGAGCTGAGTCTCAAGCGTCCGAACCGGGTATGTCAAGATCCGTTTCGTCACTGTCGGTTAGCTCTGAGTGATCACCGGCGCGGCGGGCCCACCGAGTCCCGGACCATGACGACGGTGCCGAGGGTGGTCATCGGCTGCTGGTGCGCGAACGGGTCCGCGCTCGGCTCCTGCCCGGCGAGACCTGCCCGTACGGCGGCTCGCCCGAGCTCCTCCAGTGGCACGCGGACCGTGGTCAGCGCCGGCTGCAACTCGGTCGCCACCGGTACGTCGTCGTACCCGACCACCGAGATGTCGTCCGGGATTCGCAGATCGCGCTCGCGCAGTGCGGCGTACACGCCGGCGGCGACGATGTCGTTGGCGGCGAAGATCGCGGTGAAGTCGAGGCCGTCGTCGAGAGCCTTGAGCGTCTGCTGATAACCCCATTGCCGGCCGAACGCGCCGGTCCGCACCAGGCTCGGGTCGTGCTCCAGCCTGCGGGCCGCGAAGGCCTGGCGGAAGCCGCGCAGCCGGGCGGTCGTCGTGGACAGGGTCGTCGGGCCGCCGAGATACAGGATCTTGGTGTGACCGGCGCTGAGCAGGTGGTCGGTGATCGCCGCGGCACCGCCGATGTTGTCGTACTCCACGGCGTACGCCGGTACGCCGTCCTCGAGCCCCGGACGGCCGCAGAGCACGAGACTGGAACCGCTGCTCGCGAGCTGACGGGCACGCTGGCCGACCGCGGCGAAGTACTCCTTGTCCTCCACCGCGCCGCCGACCAGGATCACGGCGTCGGCGCGCTGCTCGAGGAGCAGGTCGACGAACCGGAGCTCTGCGGACTCGCCACCCTGCGTCGAGCAGACCAGGCAGAGGCGGCCGGACGCGAGCGCCTCGGACTGGACGCCGCGGGCGATGTAGGCGAAGAACGGGTCGACGATCTCGCTGACCACGATGCCGACCACGCGGGTGGTCGAGCCGGCCAGGGCGCGGGCGTGCGCGTTCGCGACGTACCCGAGGTCGCGCATCGCGCGCTCGACCGCGTCGCGGGTCGAGGCCGCGACCGGATAGTTGCCGTTGACAACGCGGGAGACGGTCGCGGTGGAGACGCCGGCGCGCGCGGCGACGTCCCGGATCGTGCGCGCGGCCTCGGGGTCACGCCGGCGCGCCCGCGACCGGGGCGGTTCCGCCGCCATCACCCACCTCCTCACCCAGCTGTACGTCGGCCGTCGTGCCATCGGCGAACCGTACGGCGACGTGGAGCCCGTCCACCGTCACCTCGATGCTCTCGGCCAGTTGCCGTGGCCAGACCGTGTCGCCGGACAGTACCACCGCGGACACCAGCACCCGTGGACCGTTCCCGTCGTACTGCGCTTCCAGGTACGGCGTCGCCGAGTGCGGCCCGAACGCGTTGGAATCGAGCCCACGCCGTACGCCCGCCCGGTCGTAACCGAACAGACCGACGACCGCCGAGGTCAACCGATCCCGCCTGGTCACCTGGGCCCATGGCGCTTCGGCTGATGCCGCCAGCCGATCCTCCGGGCGGTCGGCCGCGGCCAGCGCGTAGCCGCCGTGGCGCACAGGACCTTCCGGCCCGTCCACGAGAACGCACCGCACCTCGATCCGCCCGTGCACCACGGACGCCACCGCTGTCCGGGTCTCGCCCGCCTGCCACCACGAACTGGCATCGCGCCCGCTGAACCGGTTGATGCGTGTCCGTGGGCCATGGCTGCCCACCACGACCTGGTTGTCGACGGCGTCATCCGCGAACTCCGGGCCCGTGCGGCTGGAGTACGCGAGCCGGTTGTAGTGCGGGTCGCCCTCGCCTCCGTGGTCGCTGCCGTGGTTGAGCAGGCGGACGATGCCGTCGTGCTTGGTCGCCTGGATCAGGAACGCCGGCGCCGGCATCGCACGGACCTGGTCGTGGTCGTCGAGCGGCAGTGCGGCCTCGCGGGCCGTCCAGACGTCATGGTCGGCCGGCAGCAGGAGGCCGAGGAAACCTTTGGATGCCCAGTACGGCGACGCGGGACCGGAGTACGGCTGCGTCGCCGGCAGGAAGTGATGGTGCCAGCCGAGCGTCAGCAGGCCGTGTTCGTCGGGCACGCCGTGGTCGACGAAGTGGCGGAGCGTGCCCGAGCACAGGCGGCGTGTCTGACCGGGCGTCAACGGGGTTGCGTCCAGGAGCGCGCCCATCCAGTACGGCGCCGCGGTGGCCATCCGGTAGCACAGCGAGCGCCCGAAGTGGACGGGGGCGCCGTCCGATCCGGTGAGCTGTACGGCGTCCTCGAGGAAGCGGTGCAGGCGCTCGCGGTAGACGGCGAGACGACCGTCCGCCGACGGGCCGGCCATCCGCGTCCACAGGCCCGGGTACAGGTGCATCGCCCAGCCGATGTAGTGGTCGAAGTTCTGCCCGGGACCGTCGGTGTACCAGCCGTCGCCGACGTACCAGTCCTCCATCCTGTCGAGACCCGCGTCGATGTCGTCCTGCTCGAACGGCGCGCCCACGGACGCCAGGAACTGTTCGCCGACGACCTGGAACAAACGCCAGTTGTTGTCCCAGGTCCGCGAGCCGACGAACCCGCTCAGCCAGTCGACGATATGCGTTTGCGCGCGTACGTCGAGCTTGTCCCACAGCCACGCCCGCGACTCGTGCAGGCCGACCGCGATCGCCGCCGCCTCCACCATCTGCTGTGAACACGGCGTCAATCGCGGCCAGTCGCCCGCCGCGCCCGCCACCAGCCCGCGCGCGTACCGCTCGACCAGCCGCTCGTCTCCCTCGGTCGCCGCGATCCGGAACGCCGCCAGCAGGAACGACCTGGCGAAACCTTCCAACCCGTCACAGTCGGCGCCAGACCAGCTCCCCCGTCCGGGCAACCGCACCTGCGCCCCGTTCGCACTGAACCAGGGCACCAAGGAGTCGAGCAGCAAATCAGCCACCGACAGCCACGTCTCGCGCGTATACCCGGTCCGCGGCGACAACACTCGATCGACCAATCCCACACGCCCGCCCACTGGGTTCATGCGATTCGGCCGAGGTCGGTGTAGGTGATGCCGTGAGCCAGTGGCTTGCCGGCAGCCAGGCGTTCGATCTCGGTGACGGCGGCCTCGCCCAGTCTCGTGGATTCGTTGCCCATGGCGCCGGCCAGGTGGGGCGTGATGAAGACGTTGGGAAGCCGGAGCATCGGCGAGTCGGGTGACAGCGGCTCGGGATCGGTCACGTCGAGGATCGCGTCGAGGCGGCCGGCGACGCACTCACGCTCCAGCGCGACGTGATCCACCAGGCCGCCGCGGGCCGTGTTGATGAGCACCCCGCCGTCCGGCATCGCGGCCAGCAACTCCGCCGACACCAGCCCCTCGGTCTCGGGGAGCAGCGGCGCGTGCACGCTCACGATGTCGCTCGCGCCGAACAGTTCCGGCAACTCGCACCAGCGCGCTCCCAGTGCAGCCGCCTCGGCGCTGCTCAGATACGGGTCACTCACCAGTACGTCGACGTCGAGGCCGCGCAGCCGCTCGATCACCAGGCGTCCGATCCGCGAGGCGCCGAGCACGCCGACCGTCGTACCGAGCGTCCCGAGAATCGGTGCCCCGGGCAACGGCCGCTTCAGGCCGGACGCCCGGAACCAGTCCCGGTGCCGGAACGCCCGCTTCGACGCCAGCACGATCGCCGCCAGCGTGAACTCCGCGACCGGGATCGCATTCGCCGCGGCCGCCGACGAGACCTCCACACCGCGCTCGAAAACCACCGGGTCGACGAACGTCTTGATCGTCCCGGCGGCGTGCACGATCGCGCGCAGCTTCGGCGCCGCGTCGAGTACGTCGGCAGTGATCCGCGGGCAGCTCCATCCCGTCAGCAGCACCTCGGCCGTCGCCAGCTCCTCCGCCACGTCCGCGAACGACGTACGCAACCGCGGCCGCCCGACGACCTCACCGTCCGGGCACTCCGGGAGCAGCCCGAGCAGCTCGGCGACGCTGTCCAGCCGCTGGTGCGCGGCGGGAGTGACCACCTCCGACCAGCTCTCGGCCGGCATCGCGACGAGCGTACGCAACCGCGGGCGGCGGCCCCCGGCGGTTTCAGGATTCGGCACGGATCACTCCTAGTAAACGGTTACTAGGAACGGTAAGCATCGGACCGGACGAAGGTCAAGAGAAGTTCCGCGAGTGCTTGACAGCAAGGCGGTGAACGTTTCATCGTTGCTCTCACACCGGACAGTAAACGCTTACCTCAGAGGAGGAGCATGCATCGCGTCAGCCGTACCTCGCGCCGGCCGCAGGCCAGGGTCCGTGAAGCCGGCCCCGGGCTGCGCGCGCGGCTGCACCGCGACCGCGTGATGCTGCTGCTGGTGCTGCCCGGCGTCTTGTTCTTCGTGGTGTTCCACTACGTGCCGCTGCTGGGCAACGTGATCGTCTTCAAGGACTACCAGCCGTACCTCGGGTTCAAGGACAGCCCGTGGGTGGGCTTCGGCAACTTCGCGGTGTTCGCCGAGCCGGACTTCTACCGCGCACTGCTGAACACGCTGAAGTTCGCCGTACTGCAACTGGTGCTGTTCTTCCCCGCCCCGATCGGACTGGCGCTGCTGCTGAACAGCATCGTCAGCCCGCGGATCAAGCGGTTCGTGCAGAGCGTCGTGTACCTGCCGCACTTCATCGGCTGGGTGATCCTGATCTCGATCGGCCAGCAACTGATCGGCGGCACCGGCCTGCTCCCGCAACTCCTCGGAGCGATCGGCCTGCCGCGGGTCGACCTGATGACGAGCCCCGGGTTCTTCCCGTGGCTGGTGACGCTGCAACTGATCTGGAAAGACGCCGGCTGGGGCACGATCATCTACCTCGCCGCGCTGCTCAACATCGACACCGAGCACTACGAGGCCGCCGCGATCGACGGCGCGGACCGCTGGCGACGGCTGTGGCACGTCACGCTGCCGGGCATCGTCCCGGTCACCTTGCTGCTGCTGATCCTGAACCTCGGCAGCATCCTCTCGGTCGGCTTCGAGCAGATCCTGCTGCAGCGCGACGCGGTCGGCGCCGATGCGGCCGAAGTACTCGACACCTATGTGTACTTCCACGGCGTCCTCGATGGCCAATGGGGACCGGCCGCCGCGGTCGGCCTGGTCAAGGGCGTGATCGGCCTGGCGCTCATCCTCGGCGCGAACAAACTCGCCCACCGCTTCGGCCACGAAGGGATCTACAGCAAATGAAGACCTCCCAGCGGCCGCCCTGGATGGAGGCGCCGACGAAGGCCGGGCTGGCGATCAAGTCGGTGGTGATCGTGATCGTCTGCCTGCTGGTGCTGTACCCGTTCGTGAACATCGTCGCGACCAGCCTGGCCGGGGAGTCCGAGATCACCCGGCGCGGCGGGATCATCGCGTTCTTCCCGAGCGAGCCGACGCTGGCGGCGTACAAGACGATCTTCGCCGGCGGTGTGGTCAGTCATGCGCTGCTGGTCAGCGCGGGCATCACGATCATCGGTACGGCGCTGAACATGGTCGTCACGATCGCGCTCGCGTACGGGCTCAGCCGGCCGATCGTCGGCGGGCGGGTCTTGTTGACAGCAGTATTGTTCACAATGCTCTTCGGGGCCGGGATCATCCCGAACTTCCTGCTGGTCAAGGCGCTTGGCCTGTACGACTCGTACGCATCGCTGATCGTCCCCGGCCTGGTCAGCGCCTTCAACTTCCTGGTACTGCGGAACTTCTTCCAGAACATCCCGGCCGAGCTCCTCGACAGCGCCCGGATCGACGGTGCGGGCGACCTCGCGATCCTGGTCCGGATCGTGCTGCCGCTATCCAAGGCGGTGCTCGCGGTCGTCGCCCTGTTCTACGCCGTCGGCCACTGGAACGCGTTCTTCAACGCGCTGCTCTACCTCAGCGACACCGGCAAGTGGCCGCTGCCGCTCGTGCTGCGCCTGTACGTCCTGCAAGGACAACCGGTCGGCGGCGGCGCCGAGGCACCCGGCGAAGCGGTGGCCTCGATCCAGGCCGTGCAGATGGCGGTCGTCGTCGTGGCGCTCGTCCCGATCCTCTGCGTCTACCCGTTCCTGCAGCGCTACTTCACCAAGGGCGTACTCACCGGCGCCATCAAAGGTTAGGAGAACCACCGTGACCACCCCTCCGCTCAGCCGTCGCCCCTTTGATCGGCGCAGCTTCCTGCGCAGCGCCGTCGGCGTCGCCGTCATGAGCGCCACCGGCGTTCCGGCGCTGGTTGCCTGCAGCAACGGCAGTACGACGGCCGGCGCCGCTCGCGCGTCCACGGTCGCGCTGCCGACGTACGTCCCGTTCGCCGGCCCCAAGCCGGACCTCGCCGGGACCGCCGACGGCGTACCGCCGGGCTACCGGACGTACCCGAAGGATCTGGTCACCACGGTGAAGTCGCCGCCGCTGAACGGCGGCACGGTGAGCGTGATGACCGACATCTTCGACCCGCTGCCGCCGTCCAAGGACAAGAACACCGCCTGGCAGGCGGTCGAGAAGCAGCTCGGCGGGACGCTGGACCTGACGATCGTGCCGGACAGCGACTGGGCGACGAAGTTCCAGACCGTGCTCGCGGCCAACCAGTTGCCGGACCTGTTCCTGATGTCCGATTCGACTCTTGTCAACAATCTACCGGCCTTCTTGTCGGCAAAGTGCACGGACCTGACGCCGTACCTGTCCGGCGACAAGGTGAAGGACTACCCGAACCTGGCCAACATCCCGCAGGTGGTCTGGCAGGCCTGCGTGGTCCAGGACAAGATCTACGGGCTGCCGATCCCACGCAGCATCACCGGCGGTGCCGGGTTCTACAACAAGCGCCTGCTGGACGCCGCCGGCGTCGAGTATCCGGCCACCGCAGAGGACTTCCTGGCCGCGTGCAAGGAGCTGACCAAGCCGCAGCAGGGCCACTGGGCGATCGTCAACGCGAAGGGCAACACGTTCTTCACGTTCGTCCAGCAGATGTTCGGCGTGCCGTACTCGTGGCGGCTCGACAACGGCAAGCTGGTGAAGAGCTTCGAGACCCCGGAGTACAAGGCGGCGCTCGAGTTCGCCGTCCAGCTGGTCAAGGCCGGCGTCACGGTCCCCGGCTCCGAGGGCTTCGACGGCACCGCCCGGAAGAACGCGTTCAAGGCCGGCAAGGGCGCCTTCGTGTACGACGGCTTCCCGGCGTACACCGACTACCTCAAGAACATGGTGCGGCTCGACCCGCAGAACGACCCACGGGCGTTCGTGCCGATGGCGCCGAAGGGTGGCAAGGCGAACACCTGGGCCGACAACGTGCTGTTCGCGTACACGCTGATGAAGAAGGCCGACGACGCGCGCGCCAAGGAGCTGCTCGCGGTGGCGAACTTCTTCGCCGCGCCGTTCGGCAGCACCGAGAACCTGCTGCTCAACTACGGCGTGGAAGGCGTCGACTTCACCCGCGACGCGAACGGGAACCCGAAGCAGACCAGCAAGGGCGAGGCCGAGCTGACCGTGCCGTGGAAGTACATCGCCGCTCCCCCGCAGGTGCTGTTCAACGCGACCGACGCGACGTACGCCGAGAAGGCGCACGAGGACCTGACCAAGCTGATCGGCATGGTCGTGAAGGATCCGACCACCTCGCTGATCTCGCCGACCAACGACAAGTCCGGCGGTGACATCGGGCAGGCGCTGTCCGACGTACGCAACGACGTGATCGCTGGACGGAAGCCGATCAGCGCGTTCGACGCGGCGCTCGCGAAGTGGAAGAAGGACGGCGGCGACAAGATCCGCGGCGAGTACGAGACCGCGCTGAGCGGCGGTGCGAGCCCGCGATGAGCTGGTTGACCGAGGCCCGCTTCGGGCTGTTCGTGCACTGGGGCATCTACGCGGCCGCGGCGCGGCACGAGTGGGTGAAGTCGTACGAACAGCTCTCCGACGCCGACTACCAGCCGTACTTCGACCACTTCGAACCGGACCTGTACGACCCGGTGCGGTGGGCCGAGGACGCCTGGAACACCGGCATGCGCTACCTGGTGATCACCACCAAGCACCACGACGGGTTGTGCCTGTGGGACTCCAAGCTCACCGATTACTCGGCGCCGCACACGCCGTACGGCAAGGATCTGCTGGCGCCGATGGTTTCCGCGTTCCGCGACCGTGGTTTCCGGATCGGGCTGTACCACTCGCTGCTCGACTGGCACCATCCCGAGTTCCCGGTGGACCTGTACCACCCGCAGCGCAAGGACGTCGCCAAGGAAAGAGAAGCTGGCATCGACTGTACGGCGGAGCGCGACGTGTCGAAGTACGCCGACTACCTGCACGGACAGGTCCGCGAGCTGCTCACGTCGTACGGGAAGATCGACGTGATGTGGTTCGACTTCTCGTACGCCGGGCGCGGGTTCAACGCCAAGGGGCCGGACGAGTGGCGGTCCGAGGAGCTGCTCGCGATGGTGCGCGAGCTGCAGCCGGGGATTCTTGTCAACAATCGACTGGGACTCGGCGCGGGCGACTTCACCACGCCCGAGCAGGTGCAGCCGCCGGGGAACGAGGTTGCCGCTGGCAACGGTACGCAGGTGCCGTGGGAGGCCTGCCATACCTTGAACGGCAGCTGGGGGTACCACCGCGACAACCACGACTGGAAGTCGCCGGAGCTGCTGGTCCGGATGCTGGTCGACGCCGTCTCGAAGGGCGGCAACATGCTGCTCAACGTCGGCCCGAACGGGCGCGGCGCGTGGGAGCCGCGTGCGCTCGACGTACTCACCGGCATCGGGGACTGGATGCGGCTGCACGAGCGGTCGGTGCGCGGGTGCGGGCCGAGCTCGTTCGTCCCGCCTGCCGACTGCCGGTACACGCAGAACGGCCGGCGGCTGTATCTGCACGTGTTCGCGTGGCCGATGGGCCACCTGCATCTGCCCGGGCTGGGCGACCGGGTCGAGTACGCGCAGTTCCTGCACGACGCGTCGGAGGTCAAGCGGGTGGACGTCGATCCGTCGGCTCCCGGCCACACGTACCTCACCGGCCTGCCGGACAACACCCTGACCCTCAAGCTGCCCAACCGGGCTCCCGACGTCACCAATTGCGTCATCGAACTCTTCCTGAAGGACTGAGCCCACCACCGCAGAGCTCAGGCTCCCCCGGTACGACGAAGGCACCCACCCCGACCCGGTGGGTGCCTTCGTCCTTTTGTCTACTCGCGGATTGTCGACGGGTCGGTGGGTGGTGGGGTCAGGTGGAGGGCGGTGAGTTGGGCGGATGCTTGCGCGTCGACCGGTACGCCCCAGGCGCGGAAGAAGTCGCTCAGGTCGTAGCCGGCCGTGCGGCTGCAGAGAACGACCAGGTTGCGCAGGCGCAGGACCTCATCCGTGTAGTCGCTCGCGTACGGGCGCTCGACACGGACCAGCTTGTGCAGCCGCGGCCAGAAGTCATTGCCGAAGGCAAGCCGGAGCTGCTCGAACATCACCAGCTTCTCGTAGGGGTCGAACGTCTTGCCGTAGTCCACACCAGGCGACCGCAGCTTGCCCGGCGCGCTCTGCCAAGGCGTCAGGCCGGTCTTCGCATCCGGCGCATGCAGCCGCGGCACCTGCCCGTACTTCGTCGCGAACACCGCGTTCACCGCGAGCGAGTAGATGTTGACCGTCACCTCGGTCAGCGAACTCGGCTTGTAGGTGATCTGCTGATGCTGGTGCCCGAGCTCGTGGTAGATGCCCCAGCCCCGCATCCGCAGCCCTTCGACGGTCAGCATCCGGTCCTGGATCGGCGGCGGGAACGACATGTGGCCGTGCGTCGCGTACGCGCCGACGCCGGTGATCGCGGACGGGTACCCGACGAAGTGGTACCGGTGCGCGAGCCGGGCATGGATCGGCGCGGAGCCGTCGTACCCGCTGGTCGCGTCCTCGATCCCGATGATCTCCTCGTACGTCGCCAGGACGTCGGTGTGGTTCTCGGACCGATAGGTCAGGGCGGACGCGCGTTCGACGGTGATCATCGCGTGCGGGCTCACGAACTCGACGTACGGCGTGGTGCGTTCGTCGAGCTGGCGCTGGAAGTCGGCCTCGCCGGTGACGCCCAGGACGAAGTACGGCATCAGCTGGGCCTGCTCGCCGATGCTGACCTTCGCCTGGCCGGTGGTGCCGATCAGCTTCAGGTAGACGACGCCGCCGCCGGCGTCGGTGACGGTGTTGCGACCGACCTCGAGCGGGTACTCGCGGGGCGACTTGAACTCCTTGCGCGCGTCGGCATCGGGTGCGCCGATCACGAGCGTCGGCGGGAGACTTCCGTCGTGTACGACGACGTTCAACGCGGTGGCGGCGGGCAGGTAGAAGCCGGTCGAGCGGAGTTCGCTGGCGCTCAGCGAGTCCTGGGTACGGTCGAGCTCGGTCGTGCGCGCCGAGGGCAACGCGGGGACGGTGATCGTGCTGGTCGTGGTGCTCGTGGCGCCGGTCGGGTTGGTGGTGGTGCTGGTCGGGTTGGTGGTGGTGCTGGTCCGGGCGCTTGCCACCGCTGGTGCGGCGGCGAGCGTCAGGCCGGCTCCGGTGATCTGGAGGACACGTCGCCTGGTGTAGTGCGTGGGGCGGGCGTGCGGCATCATCGAACAACCTCCTGGTTGAACTGCCGGCTCCCGGCGACCCGGCCGGCCCTTGTTGCCGGCCCCGGTTGCAAGCTGTGCGGAAACTCAGTTGAAGGACACGGTGTGGGTGGCGCCCTTCGTGCCACCGACGGCGACGTCCAGCACCAGCTGCTTGCCGCTGGCAACTACCGTGATCGCCGGATCCTTCGCGATCACGCCGCCGACCTGCCGATCGATCGTCAGCCTCAGGGTCTGCACCGTCCGGCTCGGGTCGGACACGGCGACAGTCGTCGTGCGACCGTCGTTGCCGACCACCACCGACGCGGGACCGTCACTGGCAATCGTGTGCGACCCGGTGCTGCCTGGCACCTCGGCCACGGATCCGGCGGCCCAGAAGTTCGCCAGTACGAGGTTCTCGCGGTGGGACCGAATCGCTTGGACAATCGGATTGTTGACAAGGACGGTCATCCCGGGATCGGCCGCGCGCTCGGCCGTCTGCGTACTGGTTGCGTTGGGCAACACGACGTACGCGTAGTCTCCGGTCGCCGTCCCGTGTTCCAGGACGAGCTTGGCGTAGCGACGGGTGTACGGCGTTGCCGAACCGCCCGTGTCGTTGCCGACGTTGATCTCGGACCACGATCCGGTCCGGTCCTCGCGCTGGATCCTGAGTTGCCCGCCGCTGGGGAACACGTAGCCGGCGACGCCTTCCAGGTGTGCCCAGTGCGGGTCGGTGTAGGTTCCGTCGGTTGCCAAGTGGCCGTCGAGTTCGAGCGCGGCCGTCCCGTCCTCGTGCAGGTTCCGATTGTCGACAATCGTCTCGATCGGGTAGCCGTCGGTGCCGGTGATCCCGGCGCCGAGGGCAACGACCGAGTCGCGGAGGCAGAACCAGGACTTCCTGGCCTGCAACGTCTTGTCGTAGTTGATCAGGTGCATGCCAACCGCGCCGGCGATGTCCTTGTACGACGCCCCGCCGACCCAATCGGCGTACGCCGCGACCGTTCCGGTGCCGCTGCCTGAGCCTCCGGGCTGACGAGGCCGCGTGCTGACCGTCGTACCGGGCATGCGCTGGGCGTCGACCGTCGGCCAGTACGCGTCGTAGTACTGGGACTGGTCGTCGTTGTACAGATACGTCATGCCGTCGCCGACGTACCAGCCGCGGAGGTTCTCGCCGTTGCCCCACTCGTAGCGGGCCATCCGCTTGGACGACATCGCGATCGCGAACGTCCAGCCGGGACGACGGTGCACCACGCGATCCTGGTTGTAGAACTGGATGTGCCGCGGGACCGCCGGCGCCGGCGCGACGGAGGTGTCGGCGAGCAGTGCCTTCGCGCGGGAGATCTCCGGGATCGACGCCCCGGGGAGGTAGTCGGCAAGACGGTCGCGGGTGATCCAGCCCTTGGCGAGCGCCTTGTACCGCAAGGCGTACGGCTCGGCGACGCCGCTCGCGAGGAGCAGGACGGTCGACGCCGTACCGTGGCCGTTGCGGTGGTCGCCCGCCCGTTCGCGGGAGATCGCGCGGCCTGAGACGCAGTCCATCATCAGGCCGTCGACCATGAACGGGGCGAAACTCGCGTCGACCGCATCCAGCAGTACGGCGCGGTTCGGGTCGCTGATCTCCCAGGTGGAGCCGCCGAGCAGGGCGATCAGGTTCGCGACACCACCGAGCGCCACGTTGCCGTACGTACCGACGTACGCGAGGTTGCCGTGCTGGACGAACGAGCCGTCGCGGTAGAAGCCGTCGCCGCTCGTGACGTAGGTGAAGACGGAGTTCCTACCGGCCTCGGCGACGTCGCTGAGGGCGTCGCGGGCTGTCGACAATCTGCTGGTCGACTTTCCGACGATGCCGCGGAGCGCGACGATCAGTGCCTTGTCGACCCGGTTGGCGCCGGTCTCGCGCAGCGACGGCGAGTTGGTCCGGCGATTCGGGTCGGGAACGAAGTGGTCGACGGCCGTCAGGTACTTCGTGAGTTGCTCGGCGGACAGCACGTCGTACGCGAGGATGCAGGTGTCGAGGAGCGCGCGCGGTGCGCCGATCTCCCAGAACCACCAGTTCCCGGTCTCCTTGAGCGTCTCGTTGTAGGCCTTGGCGTTGAGGAATTCGAGCGCCCCGCTGAGCAGCTGACCGGCGTCGGTCAGGGTGGTCCCGGCGGTGGCGCGCGCCAGGGCGATCGTCTTGAGGCGCGTGTAGCTGATCGAGAAGTTGCCGCTCGACGGGCTGAGCGGCAGGTCCGGCCAGAGCGCCGTTCGGTCGGTCGCCGTGAGCATCGTGTCGACGAACTGCTGCGCCTGCGTGCTCAGGTTGGTGAGCGCAGCGGCGTACGCCGGATCGGCCGGGTCGATCGCACCACCGGTGTTCAGCTCGGCCCAGCGGGTGCGGAGTACGTCGAACTCGTCCTCCGCGAAGGCTCGGGCCGGCAGCCCGAGCGTGCTGAGGGCGCCGGCGGCGAGCCCGGCCTGAAGCAACAGTCGACGACGGATGAAGGGCGGCATCGCGGACTCCTCGGGCGGGGTAGTAAACGCTTACCGCCAAGCCTGCCGCCTGCGCGCAACAGTCGTCAACAGCTCACTGTGATCACTTCTGATCATTTCAAGGCAGCAGGTCGCGAACCACCGCATCCGCCAGCAACCGCCCTCGATCAGTCAGCACCAGCCTCCCCGGGTCCGAGCCGGTCAGCACTGCGAGGCCGTCGGCGACCACCTGGTCTGCCACTGCACGGCCCGCGTCGTCGAGGACCTCCAGCGGCAGCCCCGCCGCGAGCCGCACCTCGAGCAGCACCCGTTCGATCCGCCGGGTCTCCGCGTCCAGTGTCTCCCGTGCGTACGCCGGACTCTCGCCGGCCACGATCCGCTCCGCGTACGCGCTCGGATGCTTCACGTTCCACCACCGCACCCCACCGACGTGGCTGTGCGCGCCCGGCCCGATCCCCCACCAGGTGTCGCCGCGCCAGTACAGCTCGTTGTGCCGGCAGCGCGCCGCCGTACTGCGGGCCCAGTTGGACACCTCGTACCACCCGAGACCCGCAGCGGTCAGCAGCTCGTCGGCCAGCACGTACTTGTCCGCCAGGTCGTCGTCGTCCGGCATCGGCAGCTCACCCCGCCGGATCCGGCGCGCCAACTGCGTGCCGTCCTCCACGATCAACGCGTAGGCGCTCACGTGGTCAGGCTGAGCAGACAGAGCGGACTCGAGCGACGCCCGCCAGTCGTCGAGCGATTCACCCGGTGTCCCGTAGATCAGATCCAGGTTCACATGCGCGAACCCGGCCGCGGTCGCCTCCTTCACCGCCTCCAACGGGCGCCCCGGGGTGTGCTGCCGGTCGAGGATCTTCAGCACGTGCGACGACGCGCTCTGCATCCCGAAACTCACCCGGGTGAACCCCGCCTCCAGCAGCGCCTCGAGGTACGCCGGATCGACCGACTCCGGGTTCGCCTCGGTCGTCACCTCCGCACCCGGCGCGAGCCCGAACTCGTCCCGGACGGCCGCGAGCATCTTCCCGAGGTCCGCTGCCGGCAGGAGCGTCGGCGTACCGCCTCCGAAGAACACGGTGTCGACCGGCCGGTCCAGGTCGCGCAGTACCTGCCTTGCCAATCGCACCTCGGCGACGGCGTTGTCGGCGTACGACGCCTGCGACCCACCACCGCCCAGCTCGGTGGCCGTATAGGTGTTGAAGTCGCAGTACCCGCAGCGCGACGCACAGAACGGCACATGCAGGTAGAAGCCCAACGGCCGCCCGGCGGCTTCGCGAACAGCAACGTCCGGCAACGCCCCGTCCCGGGGCGCAACCTCCCCCTCGGGCAATGTCGATGGCACCCACCCATCCTACGGACCGCGACACACACGCTCAGCGGGTGACACCACCGGTCGGTAGGGTCGGGTTGGATGGACCAGCTGGCCGAGGTGCACATCCTTGGCCCGGTCGAGGCGTCGGTCGGAGGGCGTCCGGTCGGGCTCCGTCGGCCGCGAACGCTACAGGTGCTGGCGGCGCTGGCGCTTTCAAGCGGTCACGCCGTACCCCTGGAGCGGCTGATCGCACTGGTCTGGGACGACGATCCGCCGGCGTCGGCGCGCACCCAGGTGAGCATTCACGTATCAGCGCTGCGGCAGGCGTTCGAGAGGGCCGGCGCGACGAGCGTGATCGAGACGACGCCGGTTGGCTACCGGCTCGACGACAGGCTCGTGCGAACCGATGTGGACGAGGCTGCCCACCTGCTCGAGAGCGCGCAGGCGGCGGCCGAGCCGGAGCAGGCGGTCGAGCAGTTGCGTACTGCGCTCGCGCTCTGGCGGGGTCCGGTGCTTGCCGGCACCGGCTCCCCGGGGCTGCGATCCGCCGTACAGCAGTGGGACGAAGCACGGCTGTGGGCGTATGAGGAGCTGTACCGGCATGAGCTGGACCTGGGCCGCGGTCCCGAGATGGTGGGCGCGCTGACCCGGCTGGTGGCCGAGAACCCGCTACGGGAAAGGCTTCGTGCGCACTTGATGAGCGCGCTCTGGCAGTCCGGCCGGCGAGCCGACGCGTTGACCTGTTACCAGGAAGGCAGGCAGATCCTGGTCGAGGAGCTCGGCGTCGAACCCGGCCGCGAACTGCGCGCCGCGGAACAGCTGATCCTCACCGCGGAGCCGCAGACCCGGCACGCCGCCGTGGTCCCGGCCGAACTGCCCGCCGACCTGCCGAGCTTCACCGGCCGCGAACCGCAGGTGAAACGGCTCGTCCATCAGCTCACCTCGCACGACACATCCCCGGTCGCCGCGGTCGCCGGTCTCGGCGGGATCGGCAAGTCGACCCTGGCCGTCCACGTCGCACACCAGGCCGCCGCCACGTTCCCCGACGGCCAGTTGTACATCGACCTCCGTGGGTCTACACCCGGCAGCCGGCCACTCGATCCGCACGAGGCGCAGGCCCGGATGCTGCGGTCCTTGGGCGTGGCCGACGGGTCGATCCCGAAGGATGTCGACGAGGCGTCCGGCCGGCTGCGGTCGATGACGAACGGCCGGCGACTGCTGATCGTGCTCGACAACGCCGCCGACACCGACCAGGTCCGGCCGCTGCTCACCGCCGGGCCGACCTGTCGCGTACTGGTGACCAGCCGGCGGGTGCTCGCCGAGCTGCCCGGCGCGACGCATGAGCAGCTCGACGTGTTCAGCGAGGCCGAGGGCGTCCGGTTGATGGCGCGGCTGGTCGAGCCCGAGCAGCTCGACCTCGACGCCGCCGGTGAGGTGGTGCGGTTGTGCGGCCTGCTGCCACTGGCGATCGCACTCGTCGCCGCACGGCTGGTCGCGCGGCCGTCCGCCACGTTGGCCGACCTCGCCGCCCGGTTGCGGCAGGAAGCCGGGCGGCTGGACACGTTGCGTTCGGGCGGCACCGGGCTTCGGGCAAGCTTCGAGCTCGGCTACCGCGAGCTCGGCCCGGAGCACCGGCGAATGTTCCGGCTGACCGGGCTGCTCGACGGCGCGGATCTGGCGGTTCCGGTGGCGAGTGCACTGGCAGACCTGCCGTCAGGGCGGACCGCGCAGTTGCTCGAGGACCTGGTCGACGCACAGTTGCTCCGGGCAACCAGTCCGGGGCGGTACGTCGTCCACGACCTGCTCCGGCTGTATGCACGGGAACGCTCCGAGCAGGAGGATCCGGACCGGATCGCCGCCCTGCGCCGGGCCCTGCACTGCCATCTCGCCACCGCACGATCGGCCGTCGCGATCACCCAGCCGCTGGGAACCTGGCGGAACGAGCTCGAACCGCGGACGCCGGTGCACGCCGGCGTCGAGCCGGCGGACCGCGACGAGATCCACGCGTGGCTCGACGGCGAACGCGACAATCTGCTGGCCGTCGTACAGCAGGCCGCGGCGATGCCCGGCGACGAAGGGCCGCAACTCACCGCTGCGCTGTGCGCGGTGTACTCGGTCCTGCTGACCGCTCGCGGCCGCGTCGGCGACGCCTGGACTCTCGGCGTGATCGCACTCGATGCCGCGGACCGGACCGCTGACCCGCGGCACTTCGCCATCGCCCACGAGATGATCGGGTACGGCCACCTGCAGACCGGTGACCTGACGGCGGCTCCGAGCCACCTCCAGCAGTCGCGGGAGGCGTACCGCTCGATCGGGAACCGCTCGACGGAGGCGGCCCAGGTTCACATGCTCGCCGTCGTCCACCACAGGCTCGGACGGTACGACGACGCGGTCCGCTCCTACCGGGAAGCGATCGCCCTCGCCCGCGGCTCCGGTCGCGAGCGGGCGATCCCGCTGTACCTCACCGGACTCGGCCTGACCTACCGGCACCTGAACCGCCACGACGACGAGATCCGTACCCATCTCGAGGCGCTCGAGGCCGCCACGGCCGGCGGCGTCAACCGGCGGGCGACCCCGATCCTGGCCAACCTGGCCGAAGCGCTCCGGCGCGCCGGACGTCCGGACGAGGCGATCGCCCGGTCCCGCGAGGCGCTCGAGCTCCGCGCGGACGGCGCCGAGACATACCTCGACGCCGAGATCTGGTGGGGGCTCGGCGCCGCCCACCACGACCGCGGCGCCGAGCCGGACGCCCACGAGTGCCGGCGGACGTCGCTCCGGATCCTGACCGAGCTCGGACTGATCGACACCGCCGAACGCGACGCGATCGAGACCTCGGACTCCCCCGTGACGCCAGAAGTCATCCGCCGGAACCTCTAGCCCCAGCCGGAGTAGGTGTTGCGGGCGTAGATGATCCGGTAGCCGGCGTACTCGGACACCGAGTAGAGCAGGCGCTTGCTGTGCCGGTACCGGAAGGTGAGGTCCTCCGGGCCTTGCGGTGTCTTCTTGGTTCCTCGACCGTGCCATCGCGTCGGTGCGCGGTTCTGGAACCTCGCCAAAGTGCCGGCCGCCTTTGCGCCGTGACTGATGCTGAAGAACCACGTGCTGCCGTCCGTCGTGGCGCCACCCTGCACGTTGGCGCCGTGGCGCGCACCGTTGACGGCCGGCAGGCTGAGGACCTGTGCGGCGGTCGCCGTGCCGCCCGACGATGCGATCTCGTGGTTGCTCATCTTCCACAGCGTCACCCGGCCCGGCGTGGTATCGCCGCGCTTCGCGCAAAACTCGCCGACGACGAGCCGATCCGGTCGGGACGAGCGGTCGAGCGACATCCAGGAGTTGTGGATCGGCCCACTCGGCTTGCACGATGCTGACGCTTTTCGCGGACTCTTCCACCGACCCGATTGCGGGATGACGTAGCGGTACCTGCCGGCGTAGTACCTGTTGCCGTACCGCCCGATCTTGCCGATGGTGACGTTTCCGTTCGGCGAAGCCGTCAGGTCGTAGATGTTCTTCAGATCGAAGACGCGCACCCCGTTGTACGTGTCGGCGACATAGAGCCGCTCGCCGTACCAGACGATCCCACCCGCGTGCAGTCGGAGCGGCGAATAGTTCAGTTGACCGTTGGCCGCACTCCGGAACGGGACGACGAGCAGCAGATGCCGGTACTTCTTCGTCTTCGTGTTCAGCAGCGTGATCCGGACGCCCTGCTTCCCGGTCGAGTACCAGCTGACCATCAGGCCGTTCTGGCCGTTCCAGCTCCCGTCGCTGACCGCGTCCGAGTCGCTGGTCACGCCCTGCGGTATCCAGCGTTTCACCTTGTTGTCGCCGCCCTGGAAGCACCAGCGGACCGGCGGCTTCGACTTCAGTCCGTGGTTCTTGCGCGCGCAGTCCTTCCCGTAGGTCGCCTTGCGATTGGCTTTCTTGAAGACCTCGCTCACACTGGCCTTCTTGAGCGGAAAGCCTTTCGCCTCGTTGGCGGAGGAACTGAACTTCATCGTGATCGATGCGTTCGCCGTCCGGCCGGAAGACCCGGCGGTCCGTGGCCCCGCCGCGAATGCCTGGGTGAGCCCGGCCGAACTGGTCAAGAGCAGCGCCGTCGTCGCGGCAGTGAGTATTCGTCGTCTCATGCCGGCCGACGGTAACGAGACGGCTAATCCCCCGGTTATCGGCCGGAGATAAGTCTCCTCGGGTTCGTGACCCAATCGCCGGGGTTTCGCACCTCACGCACCGTCCGGCAGTCGTTACATTCGGCTCATGGAGAGCGAGGCTCAGCCTGTCGGACGTGCCACCCGGAACGCGGTTGTGGTGGCGATCATGCTCGGAATGTTGCTCGCCGCCCTCGATCAGACGATCGTGGCGACCGCACTGCCGACCATCGTCAGCGACCTCGGCGGCGCCAACCACCTGTCCTGGGTGGTGACGTCGTACCTGCTCGCCGAGACCATCATGACCGCGCTGATCGGGAAGTTCGGCGACCTGTACGGGCGCAAGCCGATGTTCCTGCTCAGCGTCGTCCTGTTCCTGGGCGGTTCCGCGCTCTGCGGGATGGCGGACTCGATGCTCTGGCTGGTCGGGTCGCGGGCGATCCAGGGGCTCGGCGCCGGCGGGCTGATGGTCACCGCGATGGCGGTGATCGCGGACGTCGTACCGCTCAGCGAACGTGGCCGCTACCAGGGCGTGATGGGTTCGGTGTTCGGGGTCTCGACGGTCGCGGGCCCGTTGCTCGGCGGGCTGTTCGTGGACCATCTGAGCTGGCGCTGGGCGTTCTACGTCAACCTGCCGCTCGGCATCATCGTGCTGATCGTCGCCTCGATCACGTTGCCGTCGGTGAAGGCGGCGGTCGGGCCGAAGATCGACTACCTCGGGATCCTGTTCATCGCGGTCGCCGCGACCGGGCTGACGCTGGTCACCACCTGGGGCGGCAACGAGTACGCCTGGACGTCGCCGGTGATCATCGCGATGGCGGTCGGCTCCGTGCTCGCGCTCGTGCTGTTCGTCCTCGCGGAACGGCGGGCCGCGGAACCGTTGCTGCCGTTGCGATTGTTCCGTTCACAGGTGTTCACGGTCTGCTCGGTGATGAGCTTCATCATCGGGTTCGCGATGCTCGGCGGGGTCACGTACCTGCCGACGTACCTGCAGCTCGTGCACGGCGCCTCGGCGACGGAGTCCGGTCTGCAGATGCTGCCGCTGGTGTGTGGGTTGCTGATCGCGTCGATGGCGGTCGGCCAGGTCATCAGCAAGACTGGGCGGTACCGGCTGTTCCCGATCGTCGGCACCGTGCTGATCGGCGTCGGCCTCTTCCTGCTGTCCCTTCTCGACAACCAGACGTCGTACGTCGAGACAGCGGGCTTCATGATCGTGCTCGGACTCGGCGTCGGCGCGTGCATGCCGGTGCCGACCGTCGTCGTCCAGAGCACCGTCGACTACTCGGACCTCGGCGTCGCGACCTCCGGGGTGAGCTTCCTGCGCACCATGGGCAGCTCGTTCGGCGTCGCCGTTTTCGGTTCGATCTACGCGCACCAGTTGCCCGAGAGGCTCGGCGTCGCCGCGCAGACCGCGCAGGTCGATCCGCGGGTCGCGGCAACGGTCGAAGGGGTGCGTGCGCTCCCGGACGCGGCGCGCTCGGTGATCACGGCGGCGTACGCCGACTCGCTGCATGTCGTGTTCTTGTGGGCGGTCCCGGTGGCCGGTCTGGGCTTCCTGAGCGCACTGCTGCTGAAGGAGGTCCCGCTCCGCGACACCGCGCGGATGTCGGCCTCGGACGTCGGCGAGAACTTCGCGGCACCGGCCTCGTTCGACTCCGAACACGAACTGCAGAAGCTGGCCGCTCTCGTCGTACGGCATCACAAGCGCAACCCCGCACCCGAGGTGCTGGCCGCGTCCGGCCTGCCGCTGAGCGCGGCGCAGGCCTGGATGATCATGCGCGTCTTCCGCGGCGGCGCCGAGTCCGGCTCCGCCACCCTCGCCGAGATGACCGGCGACCTCCGGATGCCGCCCGGCGTCCTGGAACCGCTCGCCACCCAATTGGTTGCCGGCGGCTACTTGTCCGAAACGCTCGGCCACTACCGCTTCAC
>DASXXB010000148.1:0-48557 GCA_036503355.1 Kribbella sp.
GCCGCCGGTCTTGTCGTGCATCACCTTGGCGGCCGCGAGCAGCTCGTCGAAGGTCTTCGGCGGGTTCTTCACGTCCAGGCCGGCCGCGGCGAACTTGGTCGCGTTCCAGTAGTCGATGTCGGTGTTCAGGTACCACGGGTAGCCGAACGTGCCGCTCATCCCCTGGTACTGGTACGCCTGCACGCCACCCTCGACGTACTCCTCGTTCAGCTTCGGGTCCGCGGCGGCGACGTCGAGCAGCATGTTCTGCTTGGCCAGGCTGAGGGCGAAGTCGGGCGGCAGGTTCGTCACGTCCGGCAGCTGGCCGGCCGAGGCCTGGCTCAGCACCTTCTTGTCGTAGCCGTCGCCCGGCTGGTCCAGCCAGGTGACGTGCGTGCCCGGGTACTTCGCCTCGAACGCCTTGATCACGCCTTCGACGTACGACGTGAACTTGGGCTTCAGCGCCCAGGTCTGGAAGCTGACCTCACCGGTCACCTGGGCGTTCGCGTCGACGGTCGGCTTCGCACCGCCGCTGCTGCCCGAGTCCTCGGAGCCGAGGCCGCAGCCGGCCAGGGTGAGAGCGGCGGCGGCCAGTGCGGCCACTGGCGCGAGACGGCGTCTACGCATGGGATCTCCTGGAATTGATAAACCGGTATAGCTCCCGAACTATCCACATCGTAGAATCCGCTGTCAAGGGTGAAGGAGGTGGGCGGCATGGCGAGACCGACGATCGCGGACATCGCGACCAGGGCCGGGGTGTCCAAGGGCGCGGTGTCGTTCGCGCTGAACGGACGGCCGGGGGTCAGCGACGCGACCCGGGAGCGGATCCTGAAGATCGCCGAGCAGATGAGCTGGCGGCCGCACAGCGCCGCCCGGGCGCTCGGCGCGTCCCGGGTGGACTCGGTCGGCATGGTGATCGCGCGGCCGGCCCGCACGCTCGGCGTCGAGCCGTTCTTCGCACACCTGCTGTCCGGCGTCCAGTCCGGGCTGTCGGCGGAGTCGATCTCGCTGCAGCTGCTGATCGTCGAGGACACCGCGGCGGAGATCGAGGTGTACCGGCGCTGGACGTCCGAGCACCGCGTGGACGGCGTGATCCTGGTCGACCTGACCGTGAAGGACCCGCGGGTCGAGGAGCTCAAGGCGCTCGAGCTGCCGGCTGTGGTGATCGGCGGCCGTGGCGGCAAGGGGGCACTCGCCTCGGTCTGGGCCGACGACCGCGACGCGATGCTGGCGATCGTCGAGTACCTGGCCGCGCTCGGCCACCGGCGGATCGCACACGTCGCCGGTACGCCGAACTTCCAGCACACCCAGCGCCGGATCCGCGCGGTCCGGGACGCGGCGCCCCGGCTCGGACTGCTCGACGCGCCCTCGCTGACCACCGACTTCAGCGACGCGGAGGGCGCCGCGATCACCCGCAAGCTGCTCTCCCAGTCGAGCCGCCCGACCGCGATCGTCTACGACAGCGACGTGATGGCGGTCGCGGGTCTGGGCGTCGCGATGGAGATGGGCGTCTCGGTGCCGGGCGAGCTGTCGATCGTGGCATTCGACGACTCGATCCTGACCCAGCTCATGCACCCGGCGCTGACCGCCCTGTCCCGCGACACCTTCGACTTCGGCCGCCAGGCCGCCGAGGTCCTCCTCGAGACGATCGCCGACCCCACCACGGTCATCAACCGCCGTACCCCAGACCCCGTCCTCACCGTCCGCGAGTCCACCGCTCCGCCGGCCTGATGTTTGCGCTATCGACATAAACCGATTTAGCATCCTCGGCATGTCTTCGGATCCCGTCAGGTTTGGCGCGAACTACGTTCCCTCGGCGGGGTGGTTCTACAGCTGGCTCGACTACGACGGGGACGCGGTCCGGCGGGACTTCGCGGACCTGGCCGGGATCGGCCTCGACCACGTGCGGGTGTTCCCGGTCTGGCCGTGGATCCAGCCGAACCGGGCGATCGTCCGCGAGCGCGCGATCGCGGACCTCCTGGACACCATCGACGCCGCCGCCGAGCACGGGCTGAGCGTCGCGGTCGACCTGATCCAGGGACACCTGTCCAGCTTCGACTTCCTCCCGTCGTGGGTCCTGACCTGGCACAAGAGCAGCCTGTTCGAGGACGCCACGGTCCGCGACGGCCTCACGGCGTACGTCGACACCGTGGCCCGCGCGGTCGCGACCAAGCCGAACGTCTTCGCGATCACGCTCGGCAACGAGGTCAACAACCTCTGGCCGGACAGCCCGACCACGCCGGAGACGTCGACCGCGTGGGCGCAGGAGCTGCTGACCACGCTGAAGAAGGCCGCGTCCGGCGTACTCACTCTGCACTCGGTCTTCGACGACGCCTGGTACAAGGCCGATCACCCGTTCCACCCGGTCGACGCGGTGGACCTCGGTGATCTGACCACCGTGCATTCCTGGGTGTTCAACGGCGTCTCGCGCGTCGACGGCCCGCTCGGCCCGGCCACGCTCACGCACGCCGACTACCTGATCGAGCTCGCGAGGGCGACGTCCCTCGACCCGGCGCGACCCGTCTGGCTGCAGGAGATCGGCGTACCCGGGCCGGACATTCCCGTCGACCTGCAGGCCGAGTTCACCCGCCGTACCGTCGAGAGTGTCCTCACGAACCAGGCGCTGTACGGCGTGACGTGGTGGTCGTCGCACGACATCGACCGGCGGCTGCTCGACTTCCCGGACCGCGAGTACGACCTTGGCCTGTTCACCGTCGACCACCAGCGCAAACCGGCCGCGCAGGCGCTCGCCGATCTGATCGCCGGCGTCCACGCGAACGGCGTACCGCAGCAGGCGCACGTGACCACGCTGACCGCACCGGTCAACCTCCGCACCGATCCGTCCCGTCGCCCAGAGGTTGCCCCCGGCAGCGACTTCCACCTGCGCTGGGTCGAGGCCCGCGCGCACGGCCCGGTGCGGATCCTGCTGCCCTGAGGCCTTACGGCTTCTTGGCGATCAGTACTTCGATGCCGTCGAGGATTCTGGCCAGACCGAACTCGAGATCGTCGTCGAGTTCGTCCTCGTACTCGGAGTTGAGGTAGAGCGAGGCCAGCGTCGGGTACCCGCCCTCGACCAGCCGCGGCACCAGGAAGCGGCCGACCTGTTCGGCCTGGACCGGGGTGTTGTCGCTGCGCCCGAGCTGCCGCGCGAGGTCGGCGTAGTTGCGCGTGTACCCGTCGAGCAGCAGCAGGCAGCCGAGGTTGTCGTGCTGGCTCAGCCCGGTCTCCGCGAGGGCCGCGAGCATCACCTCGACCCAGCGCAGCACGTGCGGCGTGGTGGGCGCGCCACGGATCGGTACGTCGAGCAGCCACGGGCGCTCGGCGTACTGCTTGACCTGCGCTTCGACCCACGCGATCGCGGCCGCACGCCAGCCTGACGGCAGCTCCGGCGGCGGGCCGACAGCCTTGTCGTGCACGAGCACGATCAGCTCTTCCTTGGACCGCACGTACCGGTACATCGCGTTGGTGGTGACGCCCAGGTGCGCGGCGATCCGCTGCAGCGAGATCGCCTCGAACCCGTACCGGTCGCCGAACTCGATGCCGGTGTCCACGATCTGGTCGATCGTCAGTGCCGGCTTCGGCCCGCGCCGCTGTACCGGCAGCACGCCCCACGACAGAGCGAGCCCCGGCGGCAGGTCCCCGCGGTCCTCGGTCATACCTCCCATCCTGTCGTACGCCGGACAGCTCCGAACAGGGGTGCTAGCACCACCTCGAAACGGGTCCTGAGCACCGGGCGGGTGAAACTGTGCAACCCCTACGCTTTTTCACATCGGAACCCGCCGGAAAGGACCCACTCCCATGAACCACCTGCTCGAAGCCCTACTGACCCCCGACCAGGTCGCGCTCACCGACGCCGACCGGAGCGCCGCGATCGCCCGGCTGGACAGCGCCGTACGGCAGGCCGCCCTCACCCCGTCGCAGGCAAGCGACCGGCAGGACCGGGTGCTCACCGCCCGCACCCGCGGCGAGCTCCGCAACATCCTGTCCGGCGTCGCGAACGCCGCCCCGCCGCGCGGGCTGACGATGGCACTGCAGGCCGTCACCGGTGTCTGGCTGGTCGCGTGCGTGGTCCAGTTCGTCGTCTGGCTGGCGCTCGCGGTCTTCGGCCACTTCGACGGCCCGTGGTGGCTCTGGTCGGACCTCGGTCTCGGCGCGATCGTCGCGATCCTGTGGTGGATCAACGAGTCGTACCACCGCAAGAGCGATGTGCTGGTCGTCGCATGAGCGCGCCCGTCGAGCTCACCGACGTCCGCAAGGTGTACGGCGCCGGTCCCGGCGCGGTCGACGCGCTGGCCGGTGTCACGTACGGCTTCGCGGCCGGCACCTTCACCGCGGTGATGGGGCCTTCAGGATCCGGCAAGAGCACGCTGCTGCACTGTGCGGCCGGCCTCGACACCCCGACGTCCGGTGAGGTCGAGCTGGCCGGCCGTTCGCTGCGTGGTCTCGACGAGACGGCGCTGACGGAGTTGCGGCGCGAGCACGTGGCCTTCGTGTTCCAGTCGTTCAACCTGATGCCCGCGCTCACGGTCCGGCAGAACGTCGTACTCCCGATGACGCTGGCCGGGAAGCACCCGGACGACGCCTGGGTGACCGAGGTCATCGATCGCGTCGGACTCGGCGAGCGCGTCAAGCACCGCCCGAGCGAGTTGTCCGGCGGCCAGCAGCAGCGGGTAGCGATCGCCCGGGCGCTGGCCGGACGGACCGCGATCACCTTCGCCGACGAACCGACCGGTGCGCTCGACACCACCACGGCACTCGAGGTCCTCACGCTGCTTCGCGACCAGTCCCGCCGGCTCGGTCAGACGATCGTGATGGTCACCCACGACCCGGTCGCCGCGTCGTACGCCGATCGCGTCGTCTTCCTCGTCGACGGCCGGATCGTCTCCGAAACCACCCGTCCCACCGCCGACGCGGTGGCGGCCGAGCTCGCCCAGCTCAGCGCCGGCCGCCACGCCTCACACACGCCAACCATCAGCTGACCTGAGCCATCCGGCCCACCCAGAGGAGACTGACCCATGTTTCGCCTCGCCGTTACCACCCTGCGGTACCGGACCGCCGCGTTCCTCGCGATCTTCGTCGCGGTCCTGCTCGGCGGGGCTCTCCTGAGCGCCGCCGGTGGTCTGCTCGAGACCGGGCTACGCCTGAACGCCCCGCCCCAGCGATTGTCCGCGGCCCCGATCGTCGTCGCCGGCGACCCCGCGTACCACCCGCCGAACGGCAGCGGCTCCGCCGCCTTCCCGGAACGCCACCGCATCGACCCGGCCTTGCTCACCAAGCTCGCCGCCACGCCCGGAGTCGCCAAGGCGATCCCCGACCGCTCGTTCCCCGCCGTCCTCACGTCCAAGGCGGATGGCAGCGGCGCGGTGCTCGCCGGGCACAGTTGGCGGTCCGCGGGTCTGACCCCCTACACCCTGACGTCCGGGCGGGCGCCGCTCCCCGGGCAGGTCGTACTCGACCAGCGACTGGCCGGCTCCGCGAAGCCCGGCGACCGCGTGAACATCACCGTCGGCGGCGAGCCACGGACCTTCACCCTCGCCGGTATCGCAACCGCCCGGCACCAGGTCGACGTACCGCCACTGTTCTTCGCCGACGCCGACGTTCCGGCAGGCGTGGACGCGATCGGCGTGTTCCCCGCGGACGGTACGACGATGCGCGAGCTGGCGAAGCGCCTCGAGGTGCCGGCGGGCGTGAAGGCGTACACGGGTGACGAACGTGGTGTCGCGGAGTTCTCCGGGATCGCGACCAGCCTGCCCCTGATCATCACGTCCGGCGTCTTCGGCGGGATGGTGGCCGTGGTGATGGCACTCGTCGTCTCGGCCACGATCGGGCTGTCGGTGCGCCAGCGCCGCCGTGAACTGGCACTGCTCCGCGCCAGCGGCGCGACCCCAGGTCAGGTCGGCAAGATGGTGATCGCCGAGACCATGGTGGTCGGCGTACTCGGTCTCGTCCTGGGCCTGCTCTGCGGCCGGATCGCCGGTACCTGGATCTTCGGGTTGCTGGGAGACGGCGGAATCGTGCCGCCCCAGCTTCGTTTCGACCAGGGCCCGCTGCCGTTCGCCGGCGCCGCGGTTCTGACGTTCGCCGTACTGCGGGTGACCGTCGGTTTCGCCGCCGGACGCGCGGCCCGGATCCGCCCGATCCAGGCGCTGGCCGAGGCCGCCGTACCGAACGTCGCACTGAGCCGGGCGCGGATCGTCATCGGCCTGGTGTTCGCCGGTGCGACGGTGGCGATCGCGCTGTCCACGCCCTTCATGGGCCCTGCCAACGCTGCGGCGATCGGTGGACCGGCCGGCCTGACCGGGTCGATCGCGGTCGCGGTCCTTGCCCCGCTGGTGATCCAGCGTGCGCTGATCCCGCGCATCACCCGGCTGGTGGACAAGCGCGGGATCGCCGGCACGCTCGCGGTGATCAACCTGCGGGTCCGCGCGGTACAGTTCGGCGCGATCCTGGTCCCGGTGACGATCGCCACGGCGATTGCCATGGGCAACATCTACTCGCAGAGCACGCAGCAGAAGGCAGCCGTCGAGGCGTTCACCCGGAACCTGTCCGGCGACCTGGTGATCACGTCCACCTCGGGCGGCATCCCGGCGTCGCTCACCGAGGCCGCCCACTCGATGCCCGGCGTCACGGCCGTATCCGAACTGGTCCGCAGCAAGGGCTGGATCGAGGAGCCGTACGACAAGTCGCACACCAGCGACGCGTGGCCGGTGCTCGGCCTGAGCGGCCCGATCTACCAGGGCAAGGTCAAGAAGGGCTCGCTGGACGATCTGAGCGGTGACACCGTGGCGCTCCCGCCCGGTACGGCGAAGAAGCTCAAGGTCGACGTCGGCTCGGAGATCGGCGTACGGCTCGGCGACAACGCACTGGTCAAGCTCAAGGTGGTCGCGCTCGCCGAAGGGCCGTCTGGCTACGAGTCCCTCCTGCTTCCCGCGCAACTGCTCGCCGCGCACACGACCACCGGTCTACCGAGTCAACTGGTCCTGAAGACCACCGACAAGAAGGCTGTGCAGAAGGCTGACCTGTCCAAGTGGCCGGGTGCTTCGATCGGCGGGCGGGATCTGTTGGCCGAGGGACTCGACACCGGGCTCGGAGTCGACGCGTGGATCGGCTATCTGCTCGCTGCGATCGCGGTCGCGTACACGGCGATCGCCTCGATCAACACCATCGCGGTCGCGGTACTGGACCGGCGCCGCGAGTTCGGGCTGCAGCGGCTGACCGGGTCGACGCGGCGCGAGGTCTCGCGGATGCTGACGCTCGAAGGACTGCTGATCGCGGCGCTGGGCATGGTGGCGGGACTGGTCACGGCTGCATTCACCGTGTTCCCGATCGCGATGGCGACCCGCGGGTGGCCGATCCCGTCCGGACCCGCGTGGATCCTGGTCGCCTGGGTGGCCGTCGTTCTGCTCCTGGTCCTCCCGACCACGGCGATCACCGGCCGGATCGCGATGCGTTCCAATCCGATGGACGCGCTCAGCTCACCGGTCGGCTGAGCTTTCGATCCACGCGTAGCCGCCGTCTTCCAGGCGCACCACCTGGAGGCCGGCGGCAAGTCGCCGTACGTCGTCGGTCTCGATCACGCCGGGCGCCGGGCCGGCGATGTCGAGCACGATCGCCGCGGCGCCTTCCTGAATCGCCGCGGTGGCGACCAACTGGCTCTGCGCCGGCATCGGGCGCGCCTCCGGGCTCCAGCGGGCCAGGCTCTCCGTACCGCTGAACGCCAGCAGCGCGTTCCGCCCGTCCTGCCCCTGGAGCAGCGCGACCGCCATGTCGGACGTCTTGTCGTGCGCCAGCCCGTTCTCGTCGTACTCCATCTCACCCAGCATCGCGACCACGGGCACCAGCAGCCTCGCCCTGGTCAGCGACGCGAGCACCGCGCCGTCATCGCCCGCGGCGAGGGCCGCCGCCAGCGCCGGATCCGCCGACCCGTCGTCGTTGTCGAACCCGGTGAAGGCCAAACGCCGCTCTGGTTGCATGCCGGCATTCTCCCTGCCGGATCCCCACGCCATCACAATCACCCCCGTTTCCGCCGCGCCCGCCTGGCCCGGCCCGCGGGCCGCAGTTGTGATGGCCTGGGGATCCGGGTCCACAGGTTCAGGGGTACGTCAGGGCTCTTCCCCGCTTGGTTCCGGCCCGGACTGTGCGAGCCTGGGTATGTGCCTGACTTCAACGATTTGACGCTGCTGCCGTTCTGCGTAGGTCTCACGCTGCTCGGTCTGATCGGCTCGTGGTTCGCGTGGCGGCGCCGCGGGATCGCGGCCGGCACCCGCGGCGTGGCCTGGTCGCTGCTGCCGGTCTCGCTGTACCTGACCGGTCTGCTGGAGCTGGTCTGGGACGTGGTCCGCTCCGCGGTGAGCTGGGTCACGCACCTGATCTTCTCGCCGACCGTGTGGGCCGGCGTCGCGCTGTTCGGCGTCTCGGTCGTGCTGTACGTCGTTTCCGGTGTGGCCCGTGGCCGCGGCGGGAACCAGAAGAAGGCAGACAAGAAACCCGCCTCGCCCGCGGGAGAGCTGACCAGGACCGGCCCCGAGCCCGCGTCGGCAACCACCGCTCAAGCTGCCAAGCCGTCAAAGGGGAAGGCGAAGCAGCAGGAATCGTCGGAGTTCGACGAGATCGAGGACATCCTGAAACGCCATGGAATCAACTGAGAAAACCGCTGACCACGGTTCCCCCCTGACCATCGACTCGCTCCTGGACAACGTCCAGGCCGGCTCGCCTCAACTGGGCCGGACCCGCCTGATCGGCATCGACGGACCGGCCGGTTCCGGCAAGACCACCGTCGCCGCCCGCCTCGAGGCCCGCGCGAAACTGCGCGACCTGAACACGTACGTGATCCACATGGACGACCTGTACGACGGCTGGGCCGGCGCCGAGCGTGGATTCGCGCTGCTCCGCGACCACGTCCTGCAGCGGCTGGCCGACGGCCGCGAGGGACGCTACCGCCGTTACGACTGGTACAAGGGCGCGTACGACGAGCTGCACGTCGTACCGAACACCGTGGACCTGCTGATCGTCGAAGGTGTCACCGCCTGCGACCGGGATGCGGCGCACTGGCAGTCGCTGCGGCTCTGGGTCGAGACGTCCAACCAGGTCCGCCTCGACCGCGGCATCGAACGCGACGGCGAGGCGCTCCGCGACCATTGGCTCGAGTGGATGCGCTGGGAGCGCGACCACTTCGCCGAGCAGGCCACCCGCTCCCGCGCCCATGTCGTGGTCGACGGCGACCCGTCGACGCCGTTCGACCCGGCCCTCGAGCTGGTCACGACATCGGTCGCGCTACCGCCTCACGACTCCGCTGCCTCCTGAAGACCGTTCCACGACCACTGCGGGATCGGCACGTCCTCGATGTCCTCGGTGCGGTGCCGGTACATGGTGTTGAAGGTCGCCCAGGCGAAGTAGTCGTGCAGCGCGGACCGGACGCGCTCGTCGTCGATGCCGGCGTCAGTCATGGCCCCGTCGAAGCAGTCGATCGCGCGCCGGTTCATCTCGTCGTGCTCGCCGTTCCCGGCGTGCCGGCGCTGCACCTCCTCTTCGGTGCCGTACGTCGACGTGTACGCGGGCGGCCCGCCGAGGGCTTCACCCCAGTACGCCGCCAGCCGTTCGGTGTGATCGGGCTTCGCCCCGCCGTGGAACGCGTGACTGACGACCTCGTCGGCCATCACCCGCTCGTGCCACGCCGCCGCCAGCCGCAACATCCCGTCGCCCCCACCCGCCGCCTCGTAAACGGTCTCCATGCGACCCATCCTGGCGGCAGGTGCTGTGCTCTGACAACGGTTACGCGTTCGGCAGGTAAGGGTTCAGTGCGGCCAGCCGGCGGCGGATCTGCTCACGTTCCGGTTCGGAGCCGGCCTGAGTGAGGGCGGTGTTGTAGGCGGTGATTGCCTCGGGCACGCGACCGAGGCGCTGTAGCAGGTCGGCACGGGCGAGCGCGTACGGGTGGTAGTCCTGCAGGCGAGGCTCCGCGGCCAGCTCGTCGACGAGCGTGAGCCCCGCCTCGGGACCGTCGCGGAACGCGATCGCGGCGGCCCGGTTGAGGGCGATCACGGGCGACGGATCGAGCTCCAGCAGGACGTCGTACAGCTGCACGATCTGTGGCCAGTCGGTGCTCGTGAAACCGGGCGCCTCGTCGTGGACGGCGTTGATTGCGGCCTGGACGGCGTACGGTCCGGACGCACCGCCCGTGAGCGCGGCGACCACCAGGCCGCGACCTTCCAGGATCATCTCGTGATCCCAGCGGCTGCGGTCCTGGTCCTCGAGCAGGACGATTTCACCGTTCGGCCCGGTCCGGGAGTGGCGGCGGGCGTGGACCAGCAGCATCAGCGCCAGCAGGCCGGTCGCCTCGCGCGCGTCCGGGAGCAGGTGATGCAGGATCCGCGCCAGCCGGATCGCCTCCTCGGCGAGATCGAGGCGTTGCAGGTACGGTCCCGAACTGGCGGCGTACCCCTCGGTGAAGACCGAGTAGATCACCTGCAGGACGCCAGGCAGGCGATCCGGCAGCTCGTCCGGGCCCGGGGACGCGGAACGGGATCCGGGCCTCGCGGAGTTTCTTCTTCGCGCGGACGATCCGCTTCGCCATCGTCGCGGTCGGCACCAGGAAAGCCCGCGCGACCTCCGGTGTCGTCAGCCCGGCCAGGCAGCGCAGCGTCAGCGCGCCACGGTCCTCGGCTGCGAGCGCGGGATGCGCGCACGTGAAGAAGAGTTGCAGCCGCTCGTCGGGCAGCTCGTCGCCCGCGGCCTGCGGTACGGGGCGGTCCGCCTCGACCTGCAGGATCGCGAGCTTGGCGGCGTACACCTGGTCGCGCCGGAGCCGATCGACCGCCTTGCGCCGGGCAGTGGTCATCAGCCAGCCGCCCGGGTTCGGCGGTACGCCGTCGGTGGGCCAGCGGATGAGCGCCGTCTCGATCGCCTCCGACGTCACTTCCTCGGCGAGATCGAGGTCGCCGAAGCGCCGGGCGAGCGCGGCCAGCAGCCGGCCGCGCTCCTCCCGGAACACTTCCCCCACTTGATCCACCCTCAGGCTCCGGGGAACTCGGCGACCGGCCGGACGTCGACCGAGCCGCCGGCCCGCGAACCCGGGCACTTCGCGGCCCAGTCGAGCGCGACGTCGAGATCCGGTACGTCGATGACGTAGAACCCGCCGAGCACTTCCCGGGTCTCCGCGAAGGGGCCGTCGACGACTGTCCGGCGGCCGTCCCCCGCCACCTGGACACGGGTCGCGGTGACGAGATCGGCGAGCGACTCGGACGCGACCACCACCCCGGCGTCCTGGATCTCCTTGTCGAACCGCATCCAGTCCTCCGGCTCGCACCCCACGGGCGCGTTCGCAGCGTCCAGCTCACCGGCGTTGATCAGCAGCATGTACTTCATCAGTTCCTCCTGTCAGCGTGTCTACACCATCACCACGAACGGATCCGCGCCCGATGGACAGTGCTCACGACCGTGGACTACCTGCTGTCGTCAGCGGTGCATCGGGGAGGATAAGCGCATGACTGTGTTGCCATCCGGAGAGCAATGGACCATCCGTGGCGGCGGGTATGAGGCGACCGTGGTGAGTGTCGGCGGCGGGTTGCGCGGGCTCGCGTACGACGGGCGGCCGGTGCTGCTGGCGTACGGCGAGGACGAGGCGGCGCATGCCGGGATCGGGCAGCACCTGTTCCCATGGCCGAACCGGATCACGGACGGCGAGTACACGTTCGAGGGTGTCGATCAGCACCTGGCCCTGTCGGAGCCGTCGCGGCGCAACGCGATCCACGGCCTGACCCGCTGGGCGAACTGGGAGCGCCTCGACGACGGCTCGGACGAGACCGCCCTCACCGTCGGCCACCGGCTCCACGGCCAGCCCGGCTATCCCCACCAACTCGACCTCCGCGTGGACTACCGGCTCACGAACCACCTGACCGTCTCCGCGACTGCCACCAACATCGGCAGGACCGCAGCGCCCTACGGCTACGGAGCACATCCGTACCTGACCGTGGGCCGTCCGATCGACGAATGCCTCCTGGAGTTCACCGCCGAGCAGCGCCTGGAAGTCTCCGCGGATCGGATGACACCGACCGGCCTGACCCCGGTCGCCGGATCCCCGTACGACTTCAGCGCCCCGCACCTGATCGCGGACACGACGATCGACAACGCCTTCACCGGTTTGGACAGCACGTGGTCGGTCTCGCTGACCGACCCGGACAGCGGCGCCCGCTCGACGCTCACCAGCGACACGCCCTGGATGCAACTGTTCACCGGCGAGGCCGTCGGCCGTACGGCGCTCGCGGTCGAGCCGATGACCTGCCCACCGGACGCCTTCCGCACCGGCCAGGACCTGATCGTCCTGCAGCCGGGCGAATCCCACTCGACTACTTTTCAGGTATCCGTTTAGGTCCGGCGCCGTGTTCGCGGGCGACCGCCGCCAGCTCTTTCGCGGCGCGGGTCGCCCGCGAGCCTTCGGCGGCCTGCACCGCGAGGATCCCGATCCGGTTGTCGCCGGCATCGAACAGCTGCAGCCACGCGTCTCCCGGCCGGAACCGCAGCGCGGTCACCTCGGACCACTTCAGCGTGTAGGACTTGAACACGTTCCGGATCCGGATCCGGTCCGCGTACGCCGTCACGCGGAGCGTCGCCATCCGGTACAGGATCCACAACACGGCCGCGAAGAACGCCAGCAGCGTCAGCCGCTGGAACCAGTCGAACTGATCACGCGTCTCGGGCGTGAACCGGAACCAGATCACCGCGAACACCGCGATCAGCGACAGCCCCATGCCCGCCGACATGCCCGCGACGATCCGTGGACGGAACACGTACAGGCGCCGCCCGGCCGTCCGGTCATGGGTGGTGCGGTCGGAGTCCGGCATGTCGCTTCGGCCGTCAGATCCGGCAGGCGTGGATGTCGGTGGTCAGGATCGCCCGCGCGCCGACCTCCCAGAGCTGGTCCATCAGCCGCTGCGCGTCGGCCCGCCGGACCATCACGCGGACGGCGACCCAGCCCTGGCGGTGCAGCGGCGAGATCGTCGGCGACTCCAGCCCCGGTGCGACGGCGGTGGCCGCGTCGACGGCGTCGGCGGGGATGTCGTAGTCCATCATCACGTAGTTGCGTGCGATCAGGACGCCCTCGAGCCGGCGGACGAGCTGCTGCATCCCGTTCGGCGCGATGTCCACACCGTGCCGCTTGATCAGCACGCCCTCGGACTTCAGGATCGGCTCGCCGAACACCTCGAGCCCCGCCTGGCGCAGCGTCGTACCGGTCTCGACGACGTCGGCGATCACGTCCGCGACGCCCAGCTGGACGGCCGACTCGACCGCGCCGTCCAGGCGGACCACCGAGGCGTCGACGCCGTTCTCGGCAAGGTGGTCCTGGAGGATGCCGGCGTACGAGGTGGCGATCCGCTGGCCGGCGAGGTCCTTCACCGAGTCCGCGACGCCCGGACGGCCGGCGAACCGGAATGTGGACGAGCCGAACCCGAGGCTCATGATCACGTCCGCGTCCGCGTGCGAGTCGAGCACCAGGTCACGGCCGGAGATCCCGACGTCCAGCGTGCCCTGGCCGACGTACACGGCGATGTCCCGCGGCCGGAGGTAGTAGAACTCGACCTCGTTGGCCGAGTCGGTGAGCGTGAGTTCCTTGGTGCTCCGGCGCTGTCTGTAGCCGGCCTCGGTGAGCATCTCGGTGGCGGCTTCGCTCAGCGAGCCCTTGTTCGGTACTGCGACGCGCAGCATGACACTGCCCTTTCTACGATGAGGTGAACCAACTGGTCTGTGCGTCGGTCACAGATGTCGGTACACGTCGTCGAGGTCCAGGCCGAGCGCGTGCATCATCACCTGGGCGTGGTACAGCAGCTGCGACAGCTCCTCCGCAGCGCGGTCCTTGCCCTCGTGCTCGGCGGCCATCCAGGACTCGGCGGCTTCCTCGACCAGCTTCTTGCCGATCGAGTGCACGCCGGCATCCAGCGCCGCCACGGTCCCGGAACCCTCCGGCCGCGTCCGCGCCTTCTCACCCAGCTCGGCGAACAGCTCGTCAAAAGTCTTCATCGCCCGCCCAGCCTACGGGCCCCTCCCACGGCGTCTGCTCCCAGGTCCGGTGGGCGGACCGGAATCGTGGGTTACTGGACTCATGCAGGCACCTACACAGATCTCCGTGATGCTGGCGGTCCCGGACGCTCCGGCCGCTGCAGCGTGGTACACACAGGCGCTCGGCGCCGTCGAGCTGTGGAACCTGGGCAGCGTGATCGGCCTCAGCATCGGCGGCGCCCCGGTGTTCCTCGGCGAGCCCGGGAACAACATCTGGAAGACGCCGGTCGCGACCGGCGCCCCGACCGTACGCGTCGAGGTTTTCGTGGACGATCCGGACGGGTTCGTCCAGGCTGCCGTCGACGCCGGCGCGGACGGGAGCTTCGACCCGGTCCGGGATCACGCCATGCCCTGGGGGACGCACCGGCAAGGGTCGTTCCTGGATCCGTTCGGGCACCTGTGGTTCGTCGGCGACCGGTCGCCGCTCAGACAGCCTTAGGTCCCGGCGAGCGCGGCTGACAGCGGTCGTGGCGGGGAGTGGGCGTCTACGTACCAGGCGTGGCGCTCGGACAGGAGGCGCTTGATCATCGCGTGGTCGGCGGTGTCCTCGGGCGTGCGGAGGTGGTACGGCGGTGGGTAGAACGCATCGCCGAGGAGTGCCACGCCGTCGGCGATCGCGATCAGCGAGTCGGGCGCATGATTCCCGCCGACGTGCCGGAGTACGACGCCGGTCGGGAGCGTGAGGGTGTCTTCGAAGGTTTGGTGGGGTAGGACGACGCGGAAGTCGGTCCAGTCCGGGACGGCGAGCGCGCGGGCGCGGAAGCTGGGGCCGAGCTTCGGGTTCGCCTCGACCTGGTCGTGGAGGTAGCGATGGCTCCAGGGCGTGTCGGGTGCGAGATGGTCGACGGCTGAGGCGTGCGCGACGACCGTGACGCCGGGCCAGGCGCAGGCACCCCAAGTGTGGTCCCAGTGGTGGTGCGTGTAGACCAGCCACTTCGGCGCAGGCAGGCCGGCGGCCTTGATCGCCGTACCGATGGATCGTGCGTGCTCGGGGCTGTTGCCGGCGTCGATCAGGACGCTGCCACGATCGTCGGCGATGACGGCGACGGACGGGCGGATGGCATCCGGGTCGGGGTCGTGCGGGTAGATCCAGACCCGGCCGTTGAGGTGCTGGAGCATGTGGCCGACGATAGCCGGATGCAGAGTCCCCGCAGAGTTCGTGAGCTCGGCGTAGTCGTCGGTGCCTTGCCGACCGGTCCGCTCAACGCGATCACCGACGTACCGGGGGTACGGGTGGGCCAGACCACGATCACCGGCGACGGGCTGAACACCGGGGTGACGGCAATTGTCCCGGACGGATGGCAGGCGACGTTGCCGGCGGCGGTTGCTGTTGGCAACGGGTACGGGAAGCTGGTCGGGAGTACGCAGGTGGACGAGCTCGGGGTGATCGAGACGCCGATCCTGCTGACCGGGACGCTCAGTACGTTCCGCGTGGCGGATGCGCTGATCACCTGGCTCCTGGAGCGCGATCCACGCGCCACCAGCCTGAACCCCATCGTCGGCGAGACGAACGACGGCCACCTGTCCGACATCCGCCGCCGCCCGATCACTCCGGCCCACGTCCACGCCGCCCTGGACACGGCCTCCGCCGGCCTCCCCGCCGAGGGATGCTGCGGAGCAGGCACCGGCACCACCGCCCTGGGTTTCAAAGCCGGCATCGGTACGTCGTCCCGCATCCTCGACCAAGGAACCGTGGGCGCGCTCGTCCAGGCGAACTTCTCGGGCCTGCTGACCGTCCTCGGACGGCCGATCCCCGCCCAGCCGATCGATGCCGACGGCAACTCGTGCATGATCGCCGTCGCCACCGACCTCCCGCTCGACTCCCGCCAGCTCGGCCGGCTGGCCCGGCGGGCGATCTTCGCAATGGCCCGGGTCGGCTCCGACTACGCCCCCGGCAGCGGCGACTACGCGATCGCCTTCACCACCAGCCGTACGGCGGGCTACGCCGACCGCAACCTCCGCGCACCGTTCCAGGCCGTCATGGAATCCGTCGAAGAGGCCCTACTGAATTCGCTGACGACCGCCGAGACCACGACCGGCGTCAACGGCCACACCGCGCACGCCGTCCCGCACGACCGGATCCGCCCGCCCAGCTGACCAAACCAGCACCCCGAACGCGAACACCGCGGCCAGCGTCCGGACCAGATGCGCGACCTGCCAGCGATCCCGTACGGCAGCCCAGTCCGGTGGCGGCTGATGCACCGACCAAGCGGCCTGATCCGAGTTGATCGGCAGGTTGACCACGAGCGTCGTCACGAACACCACCGCGAGCAGCACCACGCCCGCCAACACGATCCGCCAGCCGTTCCCCCGGCTGCGGAACGCCAGCAGGACGGTGGTGATGAGTGCCGGGATCAACGTCACCGACGCCAGCTTGTCCAGCGAGTCCAGCTCCACCAGCCGCACCTGCGTGTAGACCGAGGCGTCGAACCCGCGCAACGAGTTCTCCAGTACGAGCACACACAGCAGGAACCCTGCGAACAGGCCGCTGAACAGCAGGCTCACACCACGGACGATCCGCGTCATCAGTACGCCACGCCCACGGGCTCGCGGATCGTCGACGGGTCGTCGAGGACCTTGAGCATCAGGTGCGCGACATCCGCGCGGGAGATCAAGTAGCCCTTCGTGACGGTTCCGCCGAGCTCCGTCCGGTAGCGGCCGGTCAGCGGCTCGCTGTTGAGCTTCGGCGGCCGGACGATGGTCCAGTCCGCGGCGCTGCTCATGATGTCGGCCTCCATCACCCGCAGGTCGGCGTACACCTCGGCCGCGAACGCGTTGATCATCGGCCACACCACCCGCCGGTTGAAGAAGTCCCCCGGCGTCGGTCCGAGCGGCGCGGCGCTGACCGCGACGAACCGCCGTACCCCGGCCGCGTCCATCGCGGCGAGGATCGACTTCGTACTGCGGGACGCCACCGGACCGTCCTTGCGTCCGCGGGCGCCGACGCCGGAGATGACCGCCGTACTGCCGTCGACCGCCTCGCGCAGCGGGTCGGCCGCGTCCAGACCGGGCACCCGCACCACCTCCAGCGACGGGTGGTCCAGCTCGAACGCGGACGACGTACGCACCACCGCCGTCACCTTGTGCCCCGCGTCGAGCGCCTGCCGTACGACGTGACCGCCGATCCCGCCGGTCGCGCCGAACACCGTGATCCTCATCCGAACGCCTCCTGTGCGCTACTGTGAATTCGATCTGCATCTCATATAGTACGGAACTCATAAAATATGGAAAAGACAGAATCAGGTGACGCGCGCCACCGTCGTCGCACTGGGAACGAGATCAAGGCCGCGCTCCGCGACCTGCGCATCCAGCTCGCGCTGATGAACCATCGGATCGGCGGCAAGCTGGCGCTGAAGGACGTCGATCTGGACTGCCTCGACGTCCTGGCCCGCAGTGGTCCGCTGACGCCGAGCGCTCTCGCCCGCCAGGCCGGTGTCCATCCCGCCACGCTGACCGGGATCCTCGACCGGCTCGAACGCGGCGGCTGGATCGCCCGGGACCGTGCGCGGGCGGACCGCCGCAGCGTCACGATCCGGGTGCTTCCGGACCGCGGGACCGAGGTGATCCGGCTGTACCAGCCGATGATCGGCGCGATGGACGACGTACTCGCCGACTACGACGAGGCCGAGCTCGCGCTGATCGCGGACTTCCTGCGGCGCAGTACGGAGGCCGGGCAGAAGGCCAACGGGGAGCTGGGTCAGGAGTAGAGGTCTCGGAGTCTGGTCCCGAGATCTCTCAGCTCAGTGCGCAGTTCCCGCGGTTCCAGTACTTCGACCGCGTCGCCGAAGCGGCTGAGGGTGGTCGCCGCGTTCGCTACCGACTCGATCGGGATCGTCACCACGACGCTGCCGTCAGGCTCCGGCGTGGCGGCCGCAACCGCCTTCACCAGCGGGGGGAACGAGACGTCGTACATCTTCGCGGCCAGACGGGCCGAGACCTTGACGACCGCCTCGGCCGTGTAGCGGATGCGGTCGAATCCTTCGAGGTGGTCGAGCCAGAACTGCGCGAGGTTGAAGTCTCCGGCGCGCTCGAACTCCTCGTCGGTCGGCGTCAGCTCGAGAATGTTGGAGACGCGGTACGTCCGCAGGCCGCCGGGCGTTGCGGCAACGACGTACCAACTGCCGTTCTTCAGCACGAGACCGTACGGTTCGAGAACGCGTTCGACCTCGCGGGGCTCCTCCCAGCGGCGGTACCGGACCTTGACGCGACGGTCGTGCAGTACGGCGTCGGCGACGGCGGCGAGGTGGGGTGAGTTCTCGGCGTCCTGGTACCAGGCGGGTAGGTCGAGATGGAAGCGATTCTTCAGGCGGCCGGCACGATCGCGCTGATCGGGCGCCAGCGCTGCCAGCAGCTTGAGCTCAGCTGCGCTCGTCTCCGCGGTCAGCCCGAGGGCCGCGGCGGCGCCGGGCATACCGACCAGGAAGAGTGCGGCGGCCTCCTGTTCGGTGAGGCCGGTCAGGCGGGTGCGGTAGCCCTCGACCAGCCGGTACCCGCCTGCTCGGCCCTGGTCGGCGTACACCGGAACGCCTGCCGCGGCGAGCGCCTCGACGTCGCGATAGATGGTCCGCAGCGACACCTCGAGCTCGTCGGCGAGCTCGCGCGCCGTGAGCTGACGGCGCGTCTGCAGCAACAACAGGATCGACAGCAGCCGGCTCGAACGCATGCTCCGAGGTTAGCCCGGATGACTGCCATGGATTGTCAGGTTTTGCCCGCACGCTGAGCGGTATGACGACTTGGACCAAGGTGACCGGCGACTTCGACTTCCTCAACGGGTACTTCGACGTGCGTCACCGGCAACGCAAGCAGGCGCTCGCGGGGTGCGACGAGTGGCTCGAGTACGACGGGACGTCGACCGCGCGGACGTACTTCGACGGGCAGATCAGCATCGACGAGATGCGCTTCCCGACGAAGGGGACGTACGGGCTGTCGCTGCGGCTGTTCGACCCGGTGGACGAGAAGTGGAGCATCTGGTGGGTCAACAGCACCACGATGAAGCTCTACCCGCCGGTGCACGGCGGCTGGTCCGCGGACGGCTCCCGCTGCCGCCTGGTCGGTGAGGACACGCACGACGGCCGGCCGATCCTGTGCAGCTACGAGTGGTCGGACATCACCGACGACTCGGCGCACTGGGAGCAGGCGTACTCCGCCGACGGCGGCCAGACCTGGGAGACCAACTGGACCATGGACTTCACGCGCCGCTTCACTCCCCCGCCCGCGTTGGGGATTCCCAAGGTCACCGGCGACTTCGACTTCCTGGTCGGACGCTGGTCGTTCCACAACCGCCGCCGGCGTCCCGTCCTCGGCGAGCCCTTCGAGTGGTACGAACACGACGCCACCCTGGAGGCCACCACGTACTTCGACGGCGCGATCAGCTTCGACGAAGGCTGGTTCCCGAGCGAAGGCTTCCGCGGCGCGACGTTCCGGCTGTACGACCCCGCGTCGCGCACCTGGTCGATCCACTGGATCAACAGCACCCGCGGCCAACTCGAAACCCCCGTCATCGGCTCCTTCAGCAACGGCACCGGCACCTTCGAAGGCCCCGACACCTGGGAAGGCCAACCCGTCCACGTCCGCTTCCTCTGGACCCCCGGCCCCGGCAAAGCCGCCTGGGAACAGTCCTTCTCCACCGACAACGGCAAAACCTGGACAACAAACTGGTACATGAACCACTCACGCCTGGAGTAAGTCCCTCCCACGCGCGCTACGCAGCCGCTACCTTCGTCGCTCCGCTCCTCAGCCGCGCCCGCTCCACCCGCTCCCACCCACCCTCCGGCTACCGCCGGCGAGAGGTTGCCCGCTGCCGCGGGCGAGTTGCGGGCTACCGCCCGCGAGCGACTGCTTGGCGCGGGCGTCCGTGCGTGAGCGGGAGGTGGCGAGAAGCATCCGACTGGGGACCCGACGTGGCGGACCCGAGCCTGCGAGCATCCTCTGGCGAGCGTCGGGATCCCTGACGTCTGACTCAGTACCGTAGGGAGTCGACTCGAAGGAGTGGAAACTCATGAGTACCTGGACTGCGGAAGAGCTGCAATCCCTCGCCCGGATCGGTGAGATCCGCGTGGCCGGGCGCCGCCAGGACGGATCGCTGCGCACGCTGACCATCGTCTGGCACGTGGTCGTGGACGGGAACTTGTACGTGCGATCCGTCCGCGGAATCGAGGGCAGTTGGTACAAGGGCGTCCTCCACCACCACGAAGGCGCGATCTCCTGGGACGGCAAGACCCGCGACGTCACCTACATCCCCGACTCCACGGCCGACGACCAACTCGACGCCGCGTACTTCGACAAGTACGGCAACGGCTCACCCACCCAGGCAATCACCAACCCCACCGCCAAAGCCACCACCCTCCGAGTCGAACCCAACTAACAGGCCCCCTCTCCCCTCACCCTCGGCCGGCCGCGTAGCGCGCGTGGGGTGGTTTATCCGAGGTTCCGGATGGCGGCCAGGGTGGAGAGGGCGGCTTGGGTGGCTTCGTAGCCTTTGTCTTCGCGGCTGTCGGGGAGGCCGGCTCGGTCCAGGGCCTGGGGATCATTGTCGCAGGTGAGTACGCCGAAGCCGACGGGTACGCCGGTGGTGACGCCGACCTGCATGAGCCCGTCGGTCGTCGCCTGGCAGACGTATTCGAAGTGCGGGGTGTCGCCGCGGATCACCACGCCGAGTGCGACAACGGCGTCGTACCCGGCCTTTGCCGCATGCAACGAAGCGACCGGCAGTTCGAACGATCCGGGGACGCGGACGACGGTGTGATCGGTGACGCCGGAGTCCTCCAGCGCGCGCAACGCTCCGGCGAGGAGCCCGTCGGTGACTTTCGGGTGCCACAGGGCGGCGACGATCGCGACCCGCGCGCCGTCGACGCGGGGTGCCTCGATGGTGGGTGCTCCACTGCCCGACATCAGCCGGCTCCGTTCTCTTCGGTCAGCAGGCCACTCGGCAGGTGGTGGCCCATCCGGTCGCGCTTGGTCCGCAGGTAGCGCAGGTTGTGTTCGGTCGGGTCGATGGAGATGCCACGCCGCTCGACGACCTCGATGCCGTACCCCTGCACACCGGCGAGCTTGTCGGGGTTGTTCGTCAGCAGGCGCACCGACTTCACGCCGAGGTCGGCGAGGATCTGCGCTCCGGTGCCGTAGTCGCGTGCGTCGGCCGGCAGGCCGAGATCCAGGTTCGCGTCGATGGTGTCCCGCCCGGCGTCCTGCAACTCGTACGCCTGCAGCTTGTGCAGCAGACCGATCCCCCGGCCTTCATGACCGCGCTGGTACACGACGACGCCACCCTCGGCAGCGACCTGCCGCAGCGCCTCGTCGAGCTGCGGCCCGCAGTCGCAGCGCAGCGACCCGAACACATCGCCGGTCAGGCATTCCGAGTGCAGCCGCACCAACGTCGGCCCATCGCCCACCGGGCCGCGAACCAGTGCGAGCTGCTCCGACCCGTCCACCGTGTTGCGGTAGCCGTGGGCAACAAAATCGCCGTACCGGGTCGGAAGGGTCGTGGTCGCGACCCGCTGGATCTGCGATTCGGTACGTCGCCGGTACCGGATCAGGTCGTCGATCGACACGAGCGCCAGCCCGTGCTCGTCGGCGAACTCGCGCAGTTCCTGGCCGCGCTTCATCGTCCCGTCGTCGTTGACCATCTCCGAGATCACCGCCGCCGGCGTCAGCCCGGCCATCCGCGCCAGGTCGATCGACGCCTCGGTGTGCCCGGGCCGGACGAGTACGCCGCCTTCACGGCCGCGCAGGGGGAACACATGCCCCGGCTGCACGAGGTCGTACGGCTCCGAGGCCGAGTCGGCGAGCACCCGGATCGTCCGGGCCCGGTCGGCCGCCGAGATCCCGGTACTGATCCCGTCCCGCGCGTCGACCGAGATCGTGTACGCCGTCCGCATCCGCTCGCGGTTGTGCGGCGTCATCAGCGGGATCCCGAGCCGGTCGAGCTCGGCGCCCTCCATCGGCACGCACACCACACCGGAGCTGTACCGGATCAGGAACGCCAGCAGCTCGGGCGTCGCCTTGGACGCGGCGAAGATCAGGTCGCCCTCGTTCTCCCGGTCCTCGTCGTCGACCACGATCACCGCGCGCCCGGCGCGGATCTCGTGGATGGCGTCCTCGATCGGGTCCAACCGCAGCCGTTCGCTCATCTCAGCCCACCACCACAGGTTCCGGCGGCGCTACGCGCTCGCGGTTCTGGATCTTCCACCAGGATGCGAACCCGACGACGCAGAACAGCCCGTACACGACGTACATCGACGCCGACGGATAGAACTTCGCCTGCACCAGCAGCGGTACGCCGACCACGTCGACCGCCACCCAGATCAGCCAGAACTCGACGAACCCACGTGCCATCCCGTACGTCGCGAGGATCGAACCGGTGAGGATCCACGCGTCCCACTGCGGGCCCCAGGACCCCAGCTCACGAAGGACGAAGTACGAGATCGCGTAGACGACCACGGCGATCCCGAGCAGCTCGAGCCGCTCGCGCCCGGTCGCCCAGCGCGGCTGGACGCCCTTCGCGGCACCCTGATGACGGGTCTGGTACCAGCGGTACCAGCCGTAGAGGCTGATGATCGCGAAGAACACCTGGCGGCCGGCCTGGCCCCAGAGGTCCTTGTCCTGCGGGGTGTCGAAGATCCCGCCGACGAAGACCGTGAACAGCAGCACGTTGCCGACGATGCCGACCGGCCACGCGGCGACCAGCCGGCGCATGCCGAACAGCGCGCTGGCCAGACCGAACACGTTGCCGACGATCTCCCGGACCAGCACCGGCGACCCGGCGATCGTCACCTGGGAGTGCAACAGCCAGTCGATCGGGTTCACTGGTTGCCTCCGTTGTCCTTCACGTTGCCTCCAGCAAGTAGTCTCTCCACGTACTTCGCGATCACGTCGACCTCGAGGTTGACGGTGTCGCCGACCTTGTTCCGCCCGAGCACGGTCAGCTCGAGCGTGGTCGGGATCAGGCTGACGCCGAACGTCCCGGACGCGTCGTCGACGTCGGTCACGGTCAGCGAGACCCCGTCGATCGCGATCGAGCCCTTCTCGGCGATGTATCTGAGGATGTCCGGCGAGGTGGCGACCCGGACGTCCTCCCAGTGCTCACCGGGGGTGCGGGAGGCGATCGTGCCGGTGCCGTCGACGTGTCCCTGGACGATGTGCCCGCCCAGTCGCTCGTGCGCGGCGACCGCGCGTTCGAGGTTCACGGTCGAGCCCTTCTCGAGGCCGCCGAGGCTGGTACGCCGCAGCGTCTCCCGCATCACGTCCGCGGTGAACACGCCGCCGCCGTACTCGACGACGGTCAGGCAGCAACCGTTGACCGCGATCGAGGCGCCGTACGCCGCGTCCTCGGTCACCTTCGGCCCGCGGATGCTCAGCCTCGCAGCGTCTCCGTCCAGCAGGTCCAGGGACTCGATCGTGCCGAGTTCTTCGATGATGCCGGTGAACATCTACTTTCCTCCCAGAGGAACCAGGGTCAGCCGGACGTCGTCGCCGAGCCGGGTGACGTCCGCTAGCTTGAACCGCCGCAGGTGGTCGATCGATTCCGCACCGAGATCGCCCACCGCGGCGTACCCCGAACCGAGCACGGCCGGGGCGACGTACGCGACGATCTGGTCGACCAGACCGGCGCGCAGGAATGCTGCGGCCAGCGTCGGGCCGCCTTCGAGCCAGAGGTGCCGGATCTGCCGGTCGTCCAGTTGCCGGAGCACCTCGGCGGGATCGTGCGTCGGCAGCAGCAGCGTCTCCGCGCGATCGTTGCGGACCCGCGCGGCCGGCGGGATCTCCCGGTCGCCGACCACCACCCGCAGCGGCTGCCGCTCGGCAGGTACGTCGTTCTGGTCGCGAACCGTCAGCTCCGGGTCGTCGTCCAGCACGGTCTGGGTCCCGACGGCGACCGCATCGCACTCGGCGCGCTGCCGGTGGACGTCGGCGCGCGCGATCGGACCGGTGATCCACCGACTGGTCCGGTCCGGTGCCGCCGACCGCCCGTCGAGCGTGGTCGCGAACTTCCAGGTGACGAACGGCCGCCCGGCCCGGACACTGTGCAGCCACACCTCGTTGACCGCCTCGGCCTCGGCCCGCAGTACGCCTTCTACGACCTCGATGTACTTGCTGCGCAGCTTGTCCGCGCCGCCGGCCGCGGTCCGGTTCGGATCCGGTACGGCGTACACCACGCGCGCGACGCCTGCCTCGATCAGCGCATCCGCGCACGGCCCGGTCCGGCCGGTGTGGTTACAGGGCTCCAGCGTGACGTACGCCGTACCGCCGCGAGCCCGGTCCCCGGCCATCCGGAGCGCCTCGACCTCGGCGTGCGGGCCGCCCGCAACGGCGTGGAATCCTTCACCGACCGGATGCCCGTCGCGGCCGGTGATCACACAGCCGACGACCGGGTTGGGATGCGTACTGCCGGTGCCGCGCGCAGCCAGCTCGACGGCACGTCGCATCCAGGCGACATCCATCGGCGACACGTCGTTCACTACTCGGGCCCCTCGTCGTCACGGACGCACTCCGGGGCCTCCGGCCGGCCTGTCTGCTCCGCCGCCCCGCCAGGACCTCACTCGTCCCGGCGCCAGGTCCGCTGCCGGACCCGCTCGCCGCCGCGTCCCGCGGGCCTCTCGGCCCACGCTCCGCGCCGCCAGGCGCCAGAGCACACCCGCCGACCGCGTGCGCCTCCCATCCGGACTTTCACCGTCGGTCCTGGAATTCCACCAGGTCAACCGATCGCCGAACTGCAGCGACCGGGTCGCGGACTGTTACCGCCGGCTCGGAATTACACCGACCCCGGAGCACGCGAGTGGGTTTCACTCGTGCCTCAAGTATGCCCTCCCCCGCAACCCGCACCACGACCCAGGTCACATAGTGGCCATCGGACGGACCGCCGGGTGGTTCAGCACCTGACCCGTCCCAGCCCGTTTCCGGAAACAATCCGTCGCTGGACGCTGAATACTTTCCGGAAACCCGGACAGCGCGCTACCGCATCCGGTACGCCGGATGGACCCTCCGGGTCAGGGCGAGGGCGGTCGCCGCGACCACGCATGCCGCCGCGACGGTGAGGATCAACGGCCGGTACCCGACCGCGTCGGCCAGCCCGGCGCCTGCCAGCGGCCCGGCCGCCTTCGCGATCGTGGTCGGCGTGCCCAGCATCCCGGCGATGGTCCCGAACCCGGTCGCGCCGTACCGGTCGAGCAGGATCGCCGGCGTCGCGATCGACGACACCCCGAACCCGAGCCCGAACAGCACCAGGCATCCGATCGCCCCCGCAACATGGCGCCCCACGACGGGCAGCAGCCCGATCGCGATCCCCTGGACGAACAGGATCGCCGCCGTGATCGTCGCCATCGGCAACCACCGCGCCGAGACACTGGTCACCAGCCGGCCGGTCACCGACAACAGTCCGAGCAGACCGGCGAGACTCGCGGCCCGCGCCGGCGGGTGGCCAAGACTGACCAGGTAGAGCACCAGATGCACCGAGATGACGGCCAGCGCAGCGCTGTGTACGACGAACGCTCCGGCGAGCAGCCAGAACCCCGGGTCGTTCAGCACCCTGGCCGGAGACGTGCCATGCCGTACGCCGACGGTCGGCCGCGGCGGACGCCGTCGTACGGCGATCAGATGCAGCGGGACTGTGATCGCGGCGACCGCTGCCGCCAGGATGACGAGCGCCGTACGCCAGCCGTGAGCGTGGGCGAGGTACCCGGTGAGCGGGATGAAGATCGAACTGGCCAGACCGCCGACGAGCGTGATCGTGAGGATCGAGTTCGTCCTGGCGGCCGGTGCTGTGACGGCGACGACGACCGCGAACGCCGGCGGGTACAGAACCATCGCGGACGCGATGCCGATCGCGACGAACACGGCGTACAGCTGGAACGTGTTCTGGACCTGCGACCATCCGAGGACCGCGATCGCAGCCAAGACCGAGCCGCCGGTCATCAGAGCGCGACCGCCATGCGTGTCCAGCCAGCGTCCGACCGGGATCGAGACCAGACCACTGACCAGTACTGCGGTCGTCGACGCGCCCACCGCAGTGGTGGTCGAGATGGACAGCTCGGCGCTCATCGGGCCGAGCAGCGCACTGAACGCGTACGTGAGAACGCCGTACCCGACGGTCGTCGTGATCGCCAGCGCACCAACCAGCAGCCGGTGACCTCTCGGCACGACGTCCCCTGACGAACCCACCCTCAGCAGTCTACGTAGCACACGCCGATGGCGCTGTCGGATTCGTCTCACGCCTCGTCGGGGCGGAATGCGCAGGACAGTCGCTGTTGTTGGGTTGCGATGGCAGGGCCGATCGTCCTGCTTTTGTTGCCTGATGACAGACGGTGTGAGGAGACAGTTGTGCGCGCGTTTCGGCGGGTTGTCGCGGTGGTCGGGGCCATCACCTTGGCGGCGGCGATGGTTGCCTGTGGCAGCGACCAGAAGGATGCGGCCTCCGGCCCGGACCTGGGGCTGATGCAGGCCGGGACGTTGCGGATCGGGACGCTGACCGACGCGCCGCCGAACGTGTACGTGAAGGACGGGAAGTTCACCGGGTTCGACAACGACCTGATCACCGCGGTCGCGGCCAAGCTGAACCTGAAGCCCGAGTTCGTCGGCACCGACTTCTCCGCGCTGCTGTCGCAGGTGAACGGCGGCCAGTTCGACCTCGGCAGCTCGTCGATCACGGTCACCGAGGCACGGAAGAAGACGGTTGCTTTCAGCAACGGGTACGACTTCGGCTACCTCGGCCTCAACACCACCAAGGACTCCGGCATCACGTCGTTCGACCAGCTGCCCGGCAAGCGGGTCGTGGTGGTCCAGGGAACGGTCCAGGACGACTACGCCACCGGCAAGAACCTGAACCCGGTCCGTGTCCCGAACTACAACGCCGCGCTCGGCCAGCTCAAGGCCGGGACGGCGGACGCGTGGGTCTCGCCCGCCGAGATCGGCGAGAAGATGGCCAAGGAGCAGGGCGGCGGCACGGTGATCCTGGCCGCGAAGGAGCTGAGTGACGCGCCGATGGCGTTCGCGGTCGCGAAGAGCAACGACAAGCTCCGCGAGGCCGTCAACAAGGCGCTCGACGAGGTGATCGCGGACGGCACCTGGACCAAGCTGGTCGAGCAGTACTACCCGGGTCGCGCCGTACCGGCGAACTTCAAGCCGGGTAGCGGATCGGTCAAGTTCACGGCTCCCAAAGCCTGATGGACATCTGGTCCACCCTGCGTGACACCTTTCTCGACTGGGAGTCGATGAAGGCAGTACTGCCCGAGATGCTCAAGGTCGGGCTGGTCAACACCCTCATCCTGGCGGCTGCCTCGGTCGTGCTGGGCACTGTGCTCGGCATGATCGTGGCGGTCCTCGCCCTGTCCGCGAAGCCGTGGCTGCGCTGGCCGGCGAAGATCTACACCGACATCTTCCGCGGCCTGCCCGCGATCCTGACCATCCTGCTGATCGGCCAGGGCCTGTCCCCGATCACCCGGCACTGGTGGGGCCCGAACCCGTACCCCCTCGGCATCCTCGCGCTCTCGCTGATCGCCGCGGCGTACATCGGGGAGATCTTCCGGTCCGGCATCCAGAGCGTGGAGAAGGGCCAGCTCGAGGCGGCCCGCGCGCTCGGGTTCACCTACACCAGCGGCATGCGGCTGGTCGTCATCCCGCAAGGGGTACGACGCGTGCTGCCGGCGCTGGTGAACCAGTTCATCGCGCTCGTGAAGGACTCCAGCCTGGTCTACTTCCTGGGCCTGTTGGCGAGTCAGCGCGAGCTGTTCCGGATCGGCCAGGACGCGGCCGCGACCAACGGCAACCTGTCTCCCTTGCTGCTCGCGGGCATCTTCTATCTGGTGATGACGGTGCCGCTGACGCACCTGGTGAACCACTTCGACAAGCATCTGCGCGAAGGGCGTCCGGTGGAGGAGGTCGAGCATGCAACACCTTGAGGCCGCGAGCCTGGAGGTCAGCGGCGTCGAGCTCGCGTTCGGCAGCAACAAGGTCCTGCGCGGCGTGGACCTCGCCGTGCCGGCCGGACACACCGCCTGCGTGATCGGCCCGTCGGGCTCCGGGAAGTCGACGTTGCTGCGTGCGATCAACCGGCTACTCGAACCGGATGCCGGTGACGTGAAGCTCGGCGGCGAGTCGGTACTGCGGGGTGATCCGGACGTCCTGCGCCGCCGGATCGGGATGGTGTTCCAGCACTTCAACCTGTTCCCGCACAAGAGCGTGCTCGACAACATCACGCTGCCGCTGCGCAAGATCAAGAAGCTCGGGACGGAGGCGGCCCAGGCCGCGGCGCGCGAGCAGCTCGAGCTGGTCGGCCTTGCGCACAAGGCGAACGCACGCCCTCCGACCTTGTCCGGCGGCCAGCAGCAGCGGGTCGCGATCGCCCGCGCGCTCGCGATGAAGCCCGAGGTGATGCTGTTCGACGAGGCGACGTCCGCGCTCGATCCCGAGCTGGTCAAGGGCGTGCTCGCGCTGATGGCGGACCTCGCCGGGGCGGGAATGACGATGGTTGTGGTCACCCACGAGATGGGATTCGCCCGTCAGGTCGCGGACCAGGTCGCATTCATGGATCAGGGTGTCGTGGTCGAGTCCGGCGTACCCGAAAAGATCTTCGGCGCCGCCGAGTCGCCGAGGTTACGTCAATTCCTGTCGCAAGTGCTCTAGCGTGTCCGGTGAGGAAGTGTGAACCACCCACCGCCCTGGGGGGAACATGGATGTTCGCTTGACGCGTGCGGGGAACAGGGTCATCGGCCTGGCGATGATGCTGGTGGTGAGCGCGGTGATCGGCTCGGTCGTGGTGGCGGCCGCCAAGTCACCGCCGAAACCCGTCACGCCCACACCACCTGCGGCGGCTGCCGCTGCGGCCACGCCGAGCCCGACCCCGTTGCCCCTCAAGTACGTCGTACTGACCTTCGACGACGGCCCTGACCTCGAGTACACCCCGAAGGTGCTCGATGTCCTGGCGCAGTACGACGCCAAGGCGACCTTCTTCGAGGTCGGTCAGAACGTGAGCAAGCATCCCGAGCTGACCAAACGGATCCACGCCGCCGGTCACAGCGTGCAGAACCACACCTGGGACCACTCGGATCTCCGCAGGTTGACGCCCGCGAAGTTCCAGCAGGAGATCGCGGCGACCGACCAGGCGATCCGGACCGCGATCGGCACTACGCCGGCCTGTCTGCGACCGCCGTACGGCGGGGTGAGTGCGACGGTCCGTCAACGGGCCAGAGCGATGGGTAAGGACCTCGTGGTCTGGACCGTGGACTCGCGCGACTGGACGAAGCCGGGTACGCCGGCGATCGTGCAACGCGTGCTGAAGAACGTGCACAGCGGCTCGGTGATCCTGATGCACGACGGCGGCGGCAACCGCACGCAGACGGTGGCCGCGCTGCCGCTGATCCTGAAGGCCCTCAAGGCGCAGGGGTACGGCTTCCGCACCCTGACCTGTTAGGACAGGGCGCTCACCAGCGGTACGACGTCCGCGATCGACGCGACGATCCGGGTCGGACGGTACGGGAACCGCTCGACCTCGTGCTCGCCGGTCGACCCGGACAGCACGAGCACGCTCCGCAGGCCCGCCTCGAGGCCGCTGATGATGTCGGTGTCCATCCGGTCGCCGATCATCACGGTCGTCTCGGAGTGCCCCTCGATGCGGTTCAGGGCGCTGCGCATCATCAGCGGGTTCGGCTTGCCGACGAAGTACGGCGCGACGCCGGTGGCGCGGGTGATGAGTGCGGCCACCGAGCCGGTCGCGGGCAACGGGCCCTCCTGCGACGGACCGGTCGGGTCCGGGTTGGTCGCGATGAACCGGGCCCCTTCGGCGACCAGCCGGATCGCCCTGGTGATCGCCTCGAACGAGTACGTCCGGGTCTCCCCGAGCACGACGTAGTCCGGGTCGCGCTCGGTCAGCACGTACCCGATCTCGTGCAGCGCGGTGGTCAGCCCGGCCTCACCGATCACGTACGCCGTCCCGCCCGGACGCTGGTCGTCGAGGAACTGGGCGGTGGCCAGCGCGCTGGTCCAGATCGACGTCTCCGGGATGTCGATGCCCGCGGCAAGCAGGCGCGCGCGGAGGTCGCGCGGCGTGAAGATCGAGTTGTTCGTGAGGACCAGGAACTTCTTGCCGGACGCCTGCAGCGCGGCGATGAAGTCGCCGGCACCGGGGATGGCGCGCTCCTCGTGCACGAGGACGCCGTCCATGTCGGTCAGCCAGGTGTCCACCGGTTTGTGCTCGGTCACCGGCTCATCGTAGTCGCGGCGCAGAAATTGTCGGTGCAGGACGCAAGGATGTGGCCATGGAGCTGTCCGGGTACCGAGAGTTGTGGCGAACGCATGGCGTGACGGCCTTGCTGGTCTCGTCGCTGCTCGCGCGGCTGCCGATGCTCGCGACGATGGTGCCGATCGCGTTCCTGGCGAAGGACGCGAGCGGATCGTTCCGCTGGGCGGGTGTGGTCGCAGGCGCCTACTCGGTCGGGACTGCGATCGCCGGCCCGTTGTGGTCCCGGACCGCGGACAGACGCGGTCCACGGGGCGTCCTGCTCGTGACCGGTGTCTCGTGGAGTGTTGCGCTGCTCGCGATCGCGCTCCTGCCGACCGACCGGCATCAGTTCCTGCCCGTGCTCGCGGTGATCGCCGGTGCGCTCGTGCCGCCCGTCATGCAGACACTGCGGGCCGCGTGGCCCCGGGTCGTGGCTGGTCCGGCGCTGCGGACCGCGTACTCCGTGGATGCGACGGCGCAGGAGCTGTTGTTCATGGTCGGGCCGATGCTCGGGGCCACCGCGGTGAGCGTGGCGAGTCCGCGTCTCGGCGTACTGCTGGCGGCGGCGATGTCGGCCCTCTTCATCTGGTGGTATGCGCTCCGACAACCCGAGCCGCTGGGTCGCGGCTCACACACCACGGTGCCGCTGACCGCGCGGCAGTTGCTCCTGCATCGGCATCGGTTGCCGCTCATTCTCGCGTTCGGCCTGTGGATCATGTCGTTCAACGGGATCTCGCTGGCGATCGTCGCGTTCGCCGACGATCACGGGCAGCGGCTGATCGCCGGTATCTTCGAGGCCGTCTGGGCGTTCGGCAGCCTGGTCGGCGGCGCGGTCGCGGGCGCCTTACCCGGTCGCCGTACGTCGTACCTGTGGCGGCGGGCCGCCCTCGTCGCGGCCGGGATGCTGTTGTGCGTGTTCGCGACCTGGTCGTCGGTGTCGCTGGGGATCGCGCTCGCCCTGTCGGGGTTGACCTTGGCGCCGGCGATCGGCGCGCTGTACGGGCGACTCGGTGCGTTGACGCCCGACGTGGCGCGGACCGAGGTGTTCGGCTGGATGGGCAGCGCGGCGACAGGTGGCGCTGCGATCGGCGCCGCGGTGGCCGGTGCGGTGATCGACGGGCTCGGCGTGCGGTACGTGTGGTTGCTGGCTGCCGTGCTTGCCCTGGCGTCGACGGTGCTGCTGCTGCGCGTGCCGCCGGAGGCAGAGCCCACTGAGCCCACCGAGCCCACCGAGCCCGGCCTAGCGGGCGGTGGCCTGCTCGGCGAGACCGCGTAGCTGCTCGACCATCGCGTCCGGGTCGTCGGCGGCGTAGACGGCCGAGCCGGCCACGAACACGTCGGCGCCCGCGTCGGCGCAGCGCTCGATCGTCTCGGCCGACACGCCGCCGTCGATCTCGATCCACAGGTCCAGGCCGTGCTTCTCGATCAGGTCCCGGGTCCGGCGGATCTTCGGCAGGCACAGGTCGAGGAACTTCTGCCCGCCGAAACCGGGCTCGACGGTCATGATCAGGATCATGTCGAGCTCGGCCAGCAGGTCCTCGTACGGCTCGATCGCGGTCGCGGGCCGCAGCGCCATCGCGGCCCGAGCACCCTTCGCCCGGATCTCCCGGGCGGTCCGGACCGGTGCGCGGCACCCCTCGACGTGGAACGTGACGCTGGAGGCGCCCGCCTCGACGTACCCGGGCGCCCAGCGGTCCGGGTCCTCGATCATCAAATGGCAGTCCAGCGGCAGGTCGGTCGCCTTCGCCAGCGACTCGACCACCGGCATCCCGAGGGTCAGGTTCGGCACGAAGTGGTTGTCCATCACGTCGACGTGCAGCCAGTCCGCGTTCGGCACCGCAGCCGCCTCGTCGGCCAGCCGCGCGAAGTCGGCGGACAGGATGCTCGGCGCGATCTGAATCCCCATGGCGTCAATCTATCGACCACCCGCCGCCGCCTCGCCAGGCGGTCGGCGCGCGAGGTGGTCGACCTCACCTCGTGAGTTCTGCGGCGAGGACCTCGCGGATCGTGGTCGCCGGGCGACCCAGGACCTTCGGCAACGCAGGATCGACCACCGCGAACTCACCACGCCTGGCCGCCCGGAAGATGCCCAGCGTCAGGTCGACCAGGAACTCGGGCATCCCGCGACCGAGCGCGGCTTGCTCCCACTCCTCGTCCGGCACCGTGACACGGGTGATCTTGCGATCGAGGAGTTCCGAGGCGATCGCGGCGACGTCGGCATAGTCGAGCATCTCGGGACCGGTCAGCCCCGACGTGATGCCGTCGAGGCGATCGGGGTCGGTGAGCGCGACGACCGCCGCGTCGGCCAGGTCCCGGTGCGCGGTCCACGAGAACGGGCCGTCCTCGGGCAGGATCAGCTCGCCTGTCTCCAGCGCAGTACGCAGCAGGAACACCGGCGTACTCGCATAGAACCCGTTGCGCAGTGCCGTGAACGGTACGCCGGAGTTCGCGAGGTAGTGCTCCGTGGCGGCGTGACCGCGGGTGGCAATGAAGAGCGAGTCGAGATTCGCGGCCTGGTGACTCGTGTAGAGGACTCGCTCGGCGCCGGCCGCTTTCGCCGTGTCGATAGCGACGTGGTGCGGCTCCGGGTCGGCCGGGCCGGAGACGACCAGCACCTGGGTGGCGCCTTCGAAGGCCTTCGCCAACGCTGACGGGTCGTCGAAGTCGGCGCGCCGTACCCGAATCCCTCGAGCGGCGAGATCGGCGGCCTTCTCCGGCTCGCGGACGCTGACGCCCAGCTGATCCGCCGGCATCCGCTCGGCGAGGCGCTCCACGACGGCCCGGCCCAGCCGCCCGGTCGCTCCGGTGACGATGATCATGAACCACTCCTTGTTATCGATGGAAACATGATCACGCTATCACTGGAAACACAATGCGCCAACCGCTACCGTTGCCCCCGTGAAGGACGTGCAGGCACCCGATGAGAACAGCCGGGCGCGGATGCGGGCACAGATCGTGGAAGTCGCTGCGGGCCTGCTCGCCGCCGGTGGCCGTGACGCGGTGTCCACGCGCGCCGTCGCGGCGGCCGCGGGTACGCAGGCGCCGACGATCTACCGGCTGTTCGGCGACAAGGACGGGTTGCTCGCAGCGGTGCTCGAGTACGGGTTCGCGACGTACCTGACCGACAAGCCACCGCTCGACCCGACGGCCGACCCGATCGCCGACCTGCGCTCCGGGTGGGACCTCCACATCGGCTTCGGGCTCGCGAATCCGGAACTCTTCCTGCTGATGTACGCCGGTGCGCACCAGGGTCAGCGCCCCGCGGCGGCGGAGGCTGGTGTTGCGATCCTGCGCGCCCGCATCCGCAACGTCGCGGCCGCCGGGCGGTTGCGCGTCGACGAAGATCTGGCCGTGGACATGGTGCAGGCAGCAGGCTCCGGCGCCGTACTCACTCTGCTTGCGATGCCGGCCGCACAACGCGATCCGCGACTGGCCGACACGATGTTCGACGCAGTTGTGATGGCGATCTCGACGCAACCCACCACGGTGGGCGCCGGACGTGCCCGAACGGGTGATGGTGGGGTTGCTAGTGCAGCCAACGCGTTGCGGGCCTACCTGCCGGAGCTCACGACGCTGACCGAGGGCGAGCGTCAGGTACTCGCCGAATGGCTCGCCCGCATCACTCAGACGTAATCGCTCCGGCCTTGCGGTCGGCAATGGTTGCGGTGGGCAATGGATTGTCCGGTCGCGACGACCTGTCCACAACCGACCAGATCTGTGGATAACTCGATGTCGGGGAATCCCTTGCACACAAGGGCTTCTCCGGTTCAGAAACTGTCGGTGGGCATGTCTAGCATCGTCGGTATGGAGATCCTCGGCGAACGGCCCGCCTGGTCGATGAGCGACAGCGAGAAGCTGTCGGCTCTCGACGCGGCCGTCGCCGAGCGCGCCCGCCTCGAAGTCGTCGAGCTCGAGCTCATCGCCGAGCTGGAACGCAACGGCTACGCCCAGGAGATCGGCGCCCGCGACACTGCCAACGTCCTGTCGAAGCGCTATCGCTGGGACCTGGCCACGGCTCGCCGCACAGTACGGTTCGCGAATGCCTTGACCAAGCACCCGGCCACCGCAGCAGCCCTCCCCAACCCCACCACCCCGTTCCCCAACCCCGCCACCGCCCGCCCCAACCCCGACGACACCAGGACTGAGCCCAATGACCCGGACCTGCCAGGTGACTCCGATCTGCGCAACAAGTCCGACGAACCCGGAGCTCCTGACCAACTCGATGATCCCAACCAGCACAGCGGATCCAGCGAGCTCGGCGGTTCCGGCGAACTCGGTGATTCCAGCGAACTCGGTGGTTCCGGCGAGCCTGCCGGTTCCAGCGAACTCGGTGGTCCCGGCGAGGTCGGTGGTTCCGAGGACCTCGGTGGTTCCGACGAGCCTGCCGGTTCCAGCGAACTCGGTGGTCCCGAGGAACTCGGTGGTCCCGGCGAGGTCGGTGGTTCCGAGGACCTCGGTGGTTCCGATGGGGCTGAAGAACCGGGCGGCTGGCGGGTGCATCCGAGCCAGGCCGAGGCGATCCTCGCCGTACTTGCCAAGATCCCCACCACGGTGCCGATCGAGAACGTCGAGTTCGCCGAGCAACGACTGATCGAACTGGCGGCGACCCACACCCCGTCACAACTGCGCGACGCCGGCAAACTGATCATCGCGATTCTGGATCCCGACGGTCCGGAGCCCAAGGAGAAGCAAGCCTACGCACGCGAGTCACTGAACTGGAGGAACGTCGACCAGGGCGTGAAGTTCCACGGCTACCTGGCCTGTGAGAACGCGGAGCTGTTCCGCACGATCATCCACACCGGCGCCAAACCCCGCAAAACCCTGGACGGCCAACCAGACCCCCGACCCGCCACCAAGCGCCAAGCCGACGCCCTCACCACAGCCCTGACCAATGCCCTGGGCAACATCAGCCCCACCCCCAAGCCCTCAACCCCCACACCCCACACAACCGCCACCCCGAACACAAGGGCTCAAACCTCCACCCCGGCCAGCGCATACAAAGCCGGCCGTCAGACCGGCCCTCTGCAGGACCCGCTCCCCCAGCTAACCGACGAGGTCAGCAACAAAGCCGAACCCACACCCCCAAACCAACCCGCCGAACCAGGCGAACCAGCCCTGCCAGCCGCAACCACCGGCCCCCACGAACCAGACCCACCTCGCACAACCACCGAGCCCCACGAACATGCCCCGCTTGGCGCAACCGTCGCGCCCGGCGAACGCGCGGCGCTTGGCACAACCACCGAACCCCACGAACATGCCCCGCTCCGCGCAACCACCGAGCCTCGCGAACCTGCCGCGCTTGGCGCAACCATCGCGCCCGGCGAACGAGCGACGCTTCGCGCAGCCGTCGACCGAGGCGGGACTGCTTCGCCAGGTGGTTCTGGCACGGTTCGGGCCGGCGACGATGCCGCTGGTGCTGCAGTGGTGCCAGGACACGGGCCGAAGACGCATATCAGCGTGACCATCGACTTCAACGACCTCAAGTCGGCGACCACGCACGCGACCGGGACCTTGATGTTCGGCGACACCCTGTCCGCGGCAACCATCCGCCGACTCGCCTGCGACGCCGAAGTACTCCCCATCGTCCTCGGCTCGAAATCACAGCCTCTCGACGTCGGTACGACCCAACGCCTCGTCACCGCCCCCATGCGCCGCGCACTGAACGTTCGCGACAGAGGCTGCGTGGTCTGCGGCGCGCCACCGACCCAGTGCGAAGCTCACCATGTCGAACATTGGATCGACGGCGGCCCGACCGCAGTGTCCAACCTCGTACTGCTCTGCAAACGAGACCACATCGACCTGCACTCCGGACACTGCCACGTCCAAATCATCGACGACGTAGTCCACGTAACCCGCCCCACCTGGGCCGACCCGACCCGCACCCCTCGAGACAGATACCGCCCACCACAACAACCCGCCACACCGAACACAACCGCATCCCCCACCGCAACACCCGCACGCCCGCCCACCATCGCAGGCGCAACCTCCGTCGCGGGCACGACCTCCGGCTCCACGAACGTCGACCCGTGGGACGACCACCCCGCCGCCACCACCAACAACACCAACGGAACCGCCGCACGCACACCGACAACCACCCCCACAGACTTCAACCCCTGGGGCGACCAACTCACCCCCACCACCAACGGAACCGCCAGACACACACCGACAACCACCCCCGCAGATTTCAATCCGTGGGGCGATGATTCCGAGACCGCAACCAGTTGGGCCGGCAGCGCCGTCGCCGCCGGACCGATCAACGGACCTGCGACACGGGAACCGGCGACCGCTGCAGGAAGATTCGACCCGTGGGGCGATGATTCGGACGACGGAGGCATTGCGCCCCCAGTTGCCGCTGAGCGTGTTGCACCGTGGACCGAGGATTCCGTCGGGGGCGGCAACGCGTGGGACGACGTGATCGCAGATATCTCCGGCGATGCAGCCAGCCCTGCTGAGGCGGAGTACGACGAATCGCGTCGGACTGCCCACGGCCAGAACCTCGGACCGGCCTCGCAAACCGGCGCAAACACCGCCGCCTGAACGGACCGAAGCGGTCTGGCGAAGTCCGGCTCGGGTGACGCGGCGCCCACGTACCTCGCCGGATGCCACCAGGTGCGTGACTGCTGCCGCGCGGGAGGTTCCATCGTCTCGCAGACGATCGAGCTCGGTGTGGACCGCAACTCCGTGGATGGTGGCTCGGCTCTCGTCGGCGGGTGGAGGCGCTATCGGCCGCCGAAGGGGACGTATTGCCCAACGTTGCCGTACGTGCGGCCCCGACCCGGTCAGCATGTGGTACCGGCACCTCTACGAATCGGTATGCCGCATCAAGCGACGTTGAGGTTGTCATCGTTTGAGTGGTTCACCTCCGAAATGGTCCGTTTGCCACCTGCATGCACGGGTCAACGGGCCACGTCATGGGTGAACCATTCAAACGCTCGCCCCGGGTACGCCGGTACACCCTCGATGCCGGACCACGCTGACGCCGGCGGTCGGCAATCCCTTGATCGGCGTTACCTCCATCGCGTGGCTCGAGATCGATTCGCGCATGACGTCGCCGCCGTACAGCCAGTCAGCCAGTCAGCCGGGCGAGGATCGGATCTTTGCCGAGACTGTGGGGCAGGGTGCTGACAGCTCTCCCGCAGTCGACCGTCAGGTGGCCAGAAGCTTCTTTGCCTGTAGCACCCATTCGGCGGCTTGGGCGACAGACTCGACGGTTTGGATACCGTTGGGGAGGAGCGGGCGGCGGATTACGATCACTGGGATCGCCAGTTCGCGCGCGGCGGTCAGTTTGGCGGCGGTGGCGTTGCCGCCGCTGTCTTTGGTGACGAGTACGTCGATGTGGTGGTTGCGCATCAGCGTGAGTTCGTCGGCGAGAGTGAACGGGCCTCGGGCGAGGATCAGGGTGCACCAGTTGGGCGCGGGGTCGGGCGGGTCGACGCAGCGGGCGAGGGTCCACAGCCCGGTGGTGGCGAACGAGTCGAGGCCCTGGCGGCCGATCGTGAGGAACGCGCGGGATCCCAACCTGGGCAGGAGTTCAGCCGCCGCGGACACGGTGTCAGCCCAGTGCCAGTTGTCGCCGGGCCCAGGACTCCAGCCCGGCCGGCGAAGGACGAGCAGCGGTACGCCGCATCCACCCACCACGCCGCCGGTCTGACATGCGTGGCCCGATCCAGCCAGCACGCCGCCGGTCTGACATGCGTGGCCCGATCCAGCCAGCACGCCGCCGGTCTCACATGCGCGGCCCGATCCGGCCGGCGCGCCGCTTGTGTTGCGGGTGGCTTGGGTGGCGTTTTTGGTTATTTGGGTGGCGAAGGGGTGGGTGGCGTCGATTACTGCGTCTACGGGGTTGGCTTGTAGCCAGGCGGTCAGGCCGGTCGCTCCGCCGAAGCCGCCGATGCGGACTTGGCCGGGTGGGTGGTGGGCGTTGGTGGTGCGGCCGGCCAGGGACGAGATGACGTCGATGCCGTTGGCCACCAGTAGCTGAGCCAGCTCGCGGGCCTCGCCGGTGCCTCCGAGCAGCAGGATCCTCATCGCGTACGGTCGGCGGAGTAGAGGTGGCTGTCGCGGAATGTCGTTGCCGAGAGCACCTTTCCGGCGATGATGACCGCGGTACGACGGATGCCCGCGTTCTGCACCTGTACGGCGATGTCTGCCAGCGTGCCGCGGAGGACGATCTCGTCGTCGCGGGAGGCGCGGGCGACGACCGCAACCGGGCAGTCGGCGCCGTAGTTCGGGATGAGCTCGGCGACCACGCGGTCGATCTGCTGGACGGCGAGATGCAGGACGATCGTCGCTCGGGCGGCGCCGAGGGTGGCGAGGTCCTCGCCGGGTGGCATCGCGCTGGCGCTGCCACCGATGCGGGTGAGGATGACAGTCTGGCCGACCTCGGGGACGGTGAGTTCGCGGTTGAGCGTGGCGGCGGCCGCGGCGTACGCCGGTACGCCGGGCGTCACGTCGTACGGGATCTGGAGGGTGTCGAGGCGGCGCATCTGTTCGGCCATTGCGCTGAAGACGGACGGATCGCCGGAGTGCAGGCGGGCTACGTCGTGGCCGGCTGCGTGTGCGGCGTGGAGTTCGGCGATGATCTCGTCGAGGGTGAGGTTCGCGGTGTCGACCTTGCGGGCGCCGGGTGGACAGTGGTCGAGGAGTTCGACGGGGACGAGTGCACCGGCGTACAGGCAGACCGGCGACGCCGCGATCAGGTCACGCCCCCGCACCGTGATCAGGTCAGCCGCCCCAGGGCCAGCGCCGATGAAGTGGACGGTCATTTCGCGACGCTCCAGATGGTCACCGGCATCGCGGGCCGCCAGCCGGTCATCGTGCCGATGGCCGAGGCGCGGTGTACGTCGAGACGCACCAGGTCGCCGCCGAAGGCCTTGTACCACTGGACGATCAACGCCTCGGTCTCCAGCGTGACCCCGTTCGCGACCAGGCGGCCGCCGGGGCGCAGTGCGTTCCAGCAGGCGTCGATCATGCCCGCGGCGGTCGCTCCCCCGCCGATGAAGATCGCGTCCGGCGCCTCGAGACCGTCGAGCGCGGCCGGCGCCGCGCCTACGACGACCTGCACAGCGGCGCCCAGCGCAGCCACGTTGCGTTCGAGGCGCTTCGCGCGGTCCGGATCGCGTTCGACGGCGATCGCGTGGCAGGACGGGTGGTGACGCGACCATTCGATCGCGATGCTGCCGGCGCCGCCGCCGATGTCCCACAGGAGCTGCCCGGGGACAGGCGCCAGGCGGGACAAGGAGACAGCGCGTACTTCGCGTTTGGTGAGCTGACCGTCGTGCTCGTAGGCGTCGTCGGGAAGCCCTGGCGCGGTGGACACGACCGGCGCATCGGCCGGGCACTGAACGGCGATGACGTTGAGCGGGTCCACGTCACCGGACCAGTCCGCTGCAGACGACGTACGGACGCGTTCCGAAGGGCCGCCGAGTTGCTCCAGGACGCTGAAGGTGCTGGAGCCGTAGCCGCGAGCAATCAACAGCTGGCTGACCTCGGCGGGCGTCTGCGCACCCCGGCTGAGGATGAGTACGCGCCGGCTGGGCTGGAGGTGCGGGTGAAGTCGCTCGGCCGGGTTGGTCACCAGGCTCACCACTTGCACCTGGTCCTGCGCCCAGCCGAGTCGCGCACAGGCGAGTGAGACGCTCGACGGGTGCGGAATCACGCGTACCGCGTCGACGCCGAGCAAGCGCACCAACGTCGTACCGATGCCGTGAAAGGTCGGGTCGCCGCTCGCAAGCACGCAGATCCGCCGGCCCCGATGCTCCGCCAGCAGCCGCGGCAGCCCCTCCGACAGGGGTGAGGGCCAAGCGACCCGCAGCCCCGTGACTTCAGTCAGGGCCAGCTGGCGAGAGCTGCCCAGGACGACTTCAGCCTCTTGGAGGGCTGTGCGGGCCTCGGGCGACAGGGCCGGCCACCCGGCGGCGCCGATGCCTACGACGGTGATGGGCTCAGCCGCCATTGCCGAGGACCTTCGTCACCGTGATCTCGATGACCACACGCTGCGGATTGACCCGTGGCTCCTTGTAGCGCTTCGCGTAGCGGCGTTCGGCTTCCTGCACCCGCGCGGGGTCGTCGCTGACGACAGCGCGACCCTCCAGGGTGCTCCACCGGCGGCCGTCCACCTGTGTCACCGCGACAGCCGCTTCGCCGAGGCGGCGGATCGTCCGCGCCTTGTACGACGTACCGGAGCAGATCACGCGCACCAGCCCGGCCTCGACGTCCAACGTCGCGCCTACCGGCGTCGCATGGACCGTCCCGTCCGCCCGGACCGTACTCAGCACACACAGGTGCCGCTCGCTCCAGAACCCAACCAGCTGCTCACTGAACACCCAGCGATCGTAGACAGGCCCGCCCGGTGACGTACCGGGCGGGCCTGGATGCGCTGGACCCCTCAGACCAGCGCAACTCGAGGGTCAGCCGATGTCGCGGCGCCGGAACGTCGCAAAACCGGCAATCGTGAGGGCGGCCGCGATCGCGGTCAGCCAGAGCACCGGTGTGACGGAGAAGTCACCGCCGGGCAGCCGCGGCGTGTGGCCGTACGGGCTGAGGTTGATCATCCACTGCGGCAGGTTGAAGATCTCGCCGAACTGGCCGATCAGCAGGAACACGCCGTACAGCGCCCATCCCCCGGTGACCAGCTTGGGCGCCAACCCGAACAGGATGACGACCAGTGCAGTCACCAGCCAGATCGCCGGCAGCTGTACGGCGGCCGCAGCGAGCATCCGTGGTACCTGACGCCCCATGTTGCCGAGCGATGCGCCACTCGAGACCCCGGAGCCGAGGCCGGCCACCAGGATCAGTGCGCCGGTGCCGAGCAGCGCCATCAGCACGTGGCTCGCCAGCCACTGCGCCCGCGTGACACCGGTCGCCAGCAGCGGCTCGGCCCGCAGCGCCGTCTCCTCCGACCGCAACCGCAGCGCGGCCTGGATGCCGTACGCCGACGCGAGCAGCCCGACCATGCCCATCTCCGTGGCCAGGAACGCGTCCGTGATGCCCTCGACGCCACCCAGCTTCTGCACCATCTCCTTGGCGCTCTCGCTGTTCACGAACCCGTCGACGTTGCTGGCGATATTGCCGACCAGCAGGCCGAGCAGCAGGAAGGCGAAACCCCAGCCGTACAAGGAGCCTCTGTGCAGCCGCCAGGCCAATGCGAGCGGTGACCGCAGTGCGGTGGAGGCCCGTGCCGGACCAGGACGCGGCCGCACCAGACCGGCACCGACGTCACGCCGCTTGATCAGTGCGATCGCAGCAGCAACCAGTACGCCGAGGAACGCCAGCGGCAGCAGCAGTACGACGAACCGGTCCCCGGCGTACGCACGGACCTGCTGAGACCACCCGACCGGCGACAGCCACGACACCCATTGGGTGCTGCCGTCTGCGGACGAGTCGCCGATGGCGCGCAGTACGTACGACACGCCCAGCACGACTGCGATGAGCCCGTTGGCGGCCCGCGCGCTCTCCGTCACCTGGGCCGCTACGCCACCGACGCCGGCGAACGCCAAGCCTGCCGCGGCCCACATCAGCCCGAAGGCGAAGGAGCCCGTTGCGTCAAGCCCGCTGCCCATCAGCGCCAGCGCAGTCACCAGCCCGAGCACGATGACCGTCCCCGCCGAGAGGATCAGCGCTGCCGTCAAGGCGGCGTACCGGCCGAGCACTCCGGCACTCAGCAGCTCGAGGCGGCCGTTCTCCTCCTCGGTGCGGGTGTGCCGGACCACCAGAATGCCCGCCAGCAGGCCGACCAGCACCGCACCGAACGCGGTGAGCTTGAACAGCGAGACCTCCCCGAGCGAGGACTCGTCGAAGATCCGCCCGTACAGCGAGACCAGCGCGGGCGACGCGTTCGACGTCCGCGCCGCCTCGGCCAGCGACTTCGGGTCGGAGTACAGGTCGATCGACGCCTTGGCCGACCCGGCCGCCGACATCACGAACACGAGGATCCAGATCGGGATCAGCACCCGGTCGCGGCGCAGCGCGAGCCGCACCAGCGTCCCGGTCCCGGCGAAGTCGGTCATCGCACGGCCGCCAGCGGTTCGGCGTCTTCTTCGTAGTGGCGCAGGAACAACTCCTCGAGCGTCGGCGGCTGCGCGACCAGGCTCTTGATGCCGCTCGCGGACAGTTGCCGCATCACCGCGTCGAGCTGGGCGGTGTCCACCTCGCAACGGACTCTGTTGCCCTCGACATCGAGAGCGTGGATGCCGGGCAGCTGCGCCAGACCGTTCGGCGATCCGGCGAGCTCGGCGTGGATCGACGTACGGGTGAGATGCCGCAGGTCGGCCAGCGTGCCGGTCTCGACCACCTTGCCGCGGCGGATGATGCTGATCCGGTCACACAGCGCCTCGACCTCGGACAGGATGTGGCTCGACAACAGCACGGTGCGGTCGCGCCGGCGCTCCTCCTCGATGCACTGCCGGAACACCTCCTCCATCAGCGGGTCCAGCCCGGAGGTGGGCTCGTCCAGGATCAGCAGCTCGACGTCCGACGCCAGCGCCGCGACCAGCGCGACCTTCTGGCGGTTGCCCTTGGAGTACGTCCGGCCCTTCTTGGTCGGGTCCAGATCGAAGCGGCGGAGCAGCTCGTCGCGCTTCTTTTCGTCCAGCCCGCCGCGGAGCCGGCCGAGCAGGTCGATCACCTCGCCGCCGGTCAGGTTCGGCCACAGGTTCACGTCGCCCGGGACGTACGCGAGCCGGCGGTGCAGCTTCGCCGCGTCGTGCCACGGGTCGCCGCCGAGCAGCGAGACATCACCGGCGTCGCCGCGCAGCAGCCCGAGCAGGACGCGGATGGTGGTGGACTTCCCGGCGCCGTTCGGCCCGAGGAAGCCGTGCACCTCACCGGTCGCGACCTCCAGGTCGAGACCATCGAGGGCGTGCGTACTTCCGTACGACTTGTGCAGTCCGGAGACCACGATGGCTGATGTCATGTTTCAGAAGGTACACTTCATTCAGAAGTTTGTGAATCTTTCTAACACGTTTCTCACCTGTCAGGTAATCGGGTGACCCAGAGGGGATGATGGGGCGGTGAGTGCACACCGAGACGACGACGCCGTCAAGCGGTACACCGAGCAGTTCGGCAACCTGCTCGCCGAGACAGGCTGGCCGCGGATGGCGGGCCGGGTCTTCGCCGCGATCCTCTCCAGCGAGAACGGCCGGCTGACCGCCGCCGAGCTGTCCGACCAGCTGCAGGCCAGTCCTGCCGCGGTCTCCGGTGCCGTCAACTACCTGCTCCAGCTGCGCCTCGCGAGCCGCGAACGCGAGCCCGGCAGCCGTCGTGACGTATACGTCGTCCAGGACGACGCGTGGTACCAGACGATGATGACCGAGGACGCGTCACTCGGGCGCTGGTCGGTCTCCCTGCGCAAGGTCCTCGACGCCGCCGGCGACGGCACCGACGCCCACCGCCGGATCCGCGTCTCGCTCGCCTTCATCGACTTCATCGGCGAAGAGGTCAAAGGCCTCAGCGAACGCTGGATCAAACGCAAAGCCGCCCTCGACGCCGAACTCGACGCGGAGTACGACCGCAACCCCACCTCCTGACCGGCCCGCGCTGAACCCGCCGGCCGGACCCCACCTCGCTCTGCCGCGCCGGCAGGCGTGGGTTTGGACAGGAAGTCGGGCGTTCGCGCAGGTTATTTCCTGTCCTGCGCCATCCGTTGGGGTGGCAAGGCTCCGGTTCTGGTTATCCACAGCTGAGAACTCGCGCGCGCCCAGGTACCGGGACAGCGGCATCTTGCGAGTATGAATCCGAAGTTGAGGGCGCTCACCGCCGCCAGGTACGGCTGGTTCACCCGAGCAGACGCGATGACGGCCGGCTACAGCGACAGCGAGCTGCGGCGCCGACTGCGGTCTGGGCAATGGTCGCGCCTGTCCAGAGACGTGTACGTCGAACCCGGCGCCTGGCCCGCGGCGGAAAAGCCGTGGGACCAGGCGCGCCGGCTGCACTTGTTGAAGGTTCGCGCGGCCATGGAACGGATGGGCGACGGCGCGGTCGTCAGCCATCAGTCCGCCGCGCTGCTGCACGGACTGCCCAGCTGGGGCCTCGATCTCAGCAGGGTTCAGCTGACCAAGTCGGTCGGTCGGGCACGTTCCGACGGACTTGCAGAGGTGCACCGCTCCCGGTTCGAGCCTGGGGAGATCACCGTGGTCGGCGGTTTGCGCGTGGTCACTCCGGCACGTGCGATCACCGAGACCGCCTGCGCGTCGTCGTACGAGGTCGGTGTGGTGCTGGCGGACGCGGCGCTCCACGCGCGGCTCGTCACTCCCCAGGCCCTGATCACGATGGCGGATCGCTACCAGTTCTGGCACGGCTCGCCGACAGCACGGGCGGCAGCGCGGTTCGCCGACGGGTTGAGCGAGTCAGTCGGCGAGTCACGGATGCGAGTCCTGATGGCCAACTTCGGCCTGCCAAAGGCGAAGCTGCAGGTCGAGATCCGCGACCAGCATGGTCGCCTACTTGGCAGGGTCGACTTTCTGCTGGCGGCCCGACTGATCGTCGAGTTCGACGGCGCTGCGAAGTACGGCGGCGCCGGGCACGCGGTACTCGCGGAGAAGGTGCGTGAGGATCGGCTCCGCGCTCGCGGCTATCGCGTCGTACGGACGGATTGGACTGACTTCGATGAGCCACAAGCGACCGCGGACCGGATCCGCTACGCACTCTGAACGCGCCGTCGCTCCCAGGCGTCTCGAGCCGTACAAGCCGGTTGTGGGGGCAGAACCTATCGCGCGGTGGCATTGAACAGGTTATTTCCCGTCCTGTCCCTCCACATCCTGTTCACACCCCCGTCAGTCGGCAAGCCGCTAGGGCTCGTAGATGGTGAGGATGGTGCAGTAGATGGGTGGGGACTCTAGGCCGGGGTAGTAGAGGCGGCCTGCTTCGTCGGTGATTTTGAAGTAGGCGGTGGAGGCGCCTACTTGGGACGGTGCTTGGAGGGACATCGCCACGGTGACGATGTCGCCCGGTGCGGCGTCAGGGACCGGGGCGCGGTTGGGTGAGCGGAGGCGGCCGGGAGTGCCGGCGGGGCCCTGGCGGGTGAGCCAGCGGTTGCACCAGGGCCGGTCGCCGCTGTTGCGGATCGCCCAGGTCTTCTCGAACGTCTCGTCCCGGAGCACCTGCGTCCCGTCCGGGACGGTCTCGCCCACCAGCTCCGCCCGGTCGTCCGGGTGATGGTCGACGGGTACGGATCCGCCGAGCAGTACGGGCTGCACGTGCCGGCGCAGGTCGCGCTGCGACGTGTCCCGGCCGGCGCGTACGGCGGCGTCGAGCTCGGTCAGCTGATCGATCAGCGCCTGGTTCGCGCCGAACGAGTCGTCGTACCACTCGATCAGCTCGCGGCTCGGCTTGGTGTGGCCGCGTTCGACCCGGGACAGGTGGCCCTTGTCCCAGCCGGACTCCGCGGCCGCACGGCTCAGGGGCATACCGGCCGCCTCCCGGAGCTCACGCATCCGGGAACCGATCACAAAGCGTGCCTGCGCTGGTCTCACGGCGCACTCCAGAGTCGACCGTTGCCCACTGCGACAACACAGTAACCCTCTGATTCTCTGTAGATCAGTCTCACTTCGCCAGTCGCCTCCAGCGAACCCCCCGCGAAAAGGACAACGATCATGCGTACCGCCCTCTTGCGCATCACCACCCGCGTCACAGCCGTCGCCGTACTCGCCGGATCCGCGGTCCTCGGCGCCCTGCCGGCCAGCGCCGCCACCGGCACCGTGGTCACCGACAGCGGCACCGGCGTCGCGATCCGGTTCGGGAACGCGACCAGCTTCGGCTCGGTCGGCACCCAGCCGAACGGACCGGTCGAGATCGACTGCCAGATCTACGGCGAGCCGGTGACCGGCAAGTACGGTCGCAGCCTGATCTGGGACCACATCCCCGGTAAGGGCTACATCACCGACTCGTACGTCGATACCGGCAGCGCCGGCCTGATCGCACCGCTGTGCACCAGCAACCCGCGCGCGGACAAGGCGATCGCGTGGTACTCCGCCCGCAACGGGTCGACCGCCTTCCAGGGGTACTGCGAGATGGCCGCCGAGAACTCGTACGGGAAGACCGGCATCTGGGCGTCGGCGATCGCCGACTGGAACGACGCCGTCGCCCGCGGCGCCGCGCACCGCGGCGACCTGAACCCGCCGAAGGGCGCCCTGGTCTTCTGGAACATCAGCGCCTACGGCCATGTCGGAGTGGCCAAGGGCGACGGAACGTTCTGGGCCACCAGCGTCAGCGGTGCGATCGGCACCCGCACCCTGCCGTACTTCTCCAACTACCTCGGCTGGGCCTACCCGAACTTCTGAGCCTCGCAAAAACACGAGCACCAGAACACGAGCCCCCGGACGCGCGTTCCGCCCCTCACGCGTCCGGGTGCTCGATCCTGTCCAGCCAGTCCGACACCAACGCCCGGTAGACCGCTGCCCCAGGCCCAGGCAGGAAGTGGTCCTCCTGATCCAGTACGGCGTACGTCGCGCGCGGGTAGTCGTCGAGGATCGACCACGCGTCGGCGTACCCGGCAATGGTGTCCTGGCGACCGGTGACGATGAGCGTCGGACGCTCGAAGCGGATCGAGGGATCCTCCCGCAGACCGTACGTCGAGACGTCGCGCTGGATCCGCCCGAGGAACTCGAGGTCCGCCACCTGTTCCGCATCGTCGTAGTACTTGTGCTGACGGTCGCGCGCTTCCGACGGTTGTAGGTGTTGGCCGGTCGGGAGGGTGCGGCGGGCGCGGTCGATGACGATGCCCGGTGCCCTGAGGAGCAATCCCAGCACCCGGGACGGATCGCGCCGCACGATACCGCGGGCATGCAGACCACCGGCCGACGTACCGGCGAGAGCGAACGGCTCGTCACCGGCGACCGAGTCGATCAGCTCAGCGATCGCCGAGAGCATCCCGTCCTGGTTGGTGATCGAGGCGTCGGCGGGCGACTTCCCCGTGCCCGGCGGGTCGACGTACACGCGCTGCCAACCTGGATGCTGCTCGAAGACGGGCTCGTGGACATCGCGGCCCTCGCCGGCGTCGCCGCCCCAGCTGGGGAGGAAGAAGATCGGGCGGCCGGTGCCGAAGGTCTCGTAGTACACAATGCGACCTTAGCCAGCGCGGCCGCCGCTCATCGAGCCGTTCTCTCCCCAGCAGAAGGCGGCCGCTCGCCGGACCCGCGCTCGATCAACGCGCACGGCAGCACGATCCGCTGTGGCGGGCCGGTCTCGGCGCCCGATGCGCGATCGAGCAGCAGCCGTGCAGCGCTGCGGCCGAGCTCGGCGATGTCGGAGGCAACGACCGTGACTGGCGTCGGCAGCATGTCGGCGAGCCGGAAGTCGTCGAACCCGACCACGGCGGGCTGCCGCCCGAGCTCACCGAGCGCGCGCAGCACGCCTTCGACCAGGAAGTTCGTCGAGGCGAAGATCGCGGTCGGCGGATCCGGCCGCAGCATTACCTCGCGGGTCGCCTTCTCCGCGGCCTCCGCGTTGCCCTCGGGCAGCTGGATGACCAGCGACTCGTCGACGTCGATCCCGGCGGCCCGGTGCGCCCGACGGAATCCGCGCAGCCGGCGGCCGATCGTGTAGTACGACGGGGCGAGGATGATCGCGATCCGCTCGTGCCCCTGCCGCAGGAGGTGTTCGGCCGCGATCCGGCCACCGCCCTCGTTGTCGACCATCACGATGTCGGCCTCGATTCCGGTGGCCGGCCGGTCGACGAACACCACCGGTACGCCGGCGCCCTGCAAGAACGCGTGATCGCCCTGGTCGGGGACGATCATCAGCCCGGCCACCTGCCGGCTGACCAGCTCCTGGATGGCGCGCTTCTCGCCCTCCGGGTCCTCGTCGACACTGCCGAGCACGACAGCGAAACCGGACTGCCCGGCGACCTCGAGCGAGGCCTTCGCGATGCTCGCGTAGAACGGGTTGGTGAGGTCGCCCAGGACCAGTGCCAGCGACGTCGACTTCTTGCCCGGCCGGAGCGCGCGAGCCACCTCGTTGCGCTGGAACCCGAGCTCGTCGATCGCCGCGCGGACCCGCTGCGCGGTCTCGTCGCGGACGCCATGGCCGCCGTTCACCACCCGCGACACCGTGCCGAGCCCCACGCCGGCCCGGCGCGCGACATCGATCATCGTCGGCCGCGGGACCTCCGGCTGGCTTGGAAACGTTTCGGACACGGGGTTGACTTCCTTTTCACGACACGGCATCGTCACCCAACAGTAAAACGTTGGAAACGTTACCGTCCAGGAGGCCGGATGAACAGTGCCACTCCCGGCGGAACCACCACCAGGAAGCGGCGCAGTCGTGGTGGGATGAGCCGCAACGCCGGCTCCGACGTGAAGGCGGCGTACCTGTTCATCGC
>DASXXB010000149.1:0-30497 GCA_036503355.1 Kribbella sp.
GAACCTGAACCCGGCGAAGCCGTTCGTCGACGCCACCCCGATGACCCGCTCCCCGGAGCCGTCCGACCTCCCCGCGATCGCCGCCGCGGCCCGCGAGTACTACGGCATCCACCACCCGCTGTACGTCCGCCTCTGGACCGCCGACGCCGGCATCGACGGCACCACCCCCGACCGCCGGTTCCTCGGCGCACCGATCGGCGACCTGCGCCCGTACGACGGACCGCCCGGCCTGGCGCTCCGCCCGGCGAAGACCGTCGACCACTACGAGGACGCCCGCCGCGCGTACGCCGCCGTCGACGCCGAACACCCGCACCACGCGGAGGAGGCGACCCTCCAGGACCTCGACGACCTGCAGGAATCCGCCGACGACGGCCTCCTGTACGACATCACCGTGAACGACGAGTGGGCCGGGTACGCCGCCGCGATCATCAAGCCCGACGACGCGCTCGGCCTCCCCGCGTACGTCGTCCGCGAGCTGATCCTCGCCCCCGAGCACCGCGGCCACGGCTACGGCCCGCACCTGAGCACCCTCCTGGCGCAGGCCCTCCCCGACCCCACCCGCATCCTGATCGGCACCATCCACTCCGCCAACCACGCCGCCCGCACAGCCGCCCTCAAATCCGGCCGCCAAGACGTAGGCGGCTGGGTTCAACTCGCCCTCTGACCCAGCCGCTCGACTGCTCAGGCCGCCGAACCATTCGCCACGAGTCGGCTCGTGTTCGTCAGGGGTGTGCCGGGGTGTAGTAGAAGACCTCTTCACGGGTGATGCGGCCGGACTCGACTGTGCAGAGGGAGAGTTTGGTGGTGTGGGTGGTGTTGTGGTGGAAGGTGAAGCGGATGGCGAAGTGGTCGTCCGTGACGAGGGGGCCCAGTACGTCGATGGCGTCGTACTGGATGCCGGCCGTTTGCCGGCGGGCGTGGTCGAGGATGGCGTCGGTGCCTTTGATCTCGATCTCCTCGCCGCCGGTTTCCAGGGGTGCGACGCGGACCATGTCAGGGGCGGTGAGGGCGAGCGCTTCGGTGAGCCGGCCTGCGGACAGGGCCGCGGTGTACTGCTGGGCGACCTCTGCTGTTGTCGGGACGCGGAACTCGGCGGCGTGATCGGCGGCCCATTCGGCGAACGTGCGCGCCGGGCGGCCGGTCAGTTCGGCGACCGTGGTGGTGACCGGTTCGGGGTTGTCGACGAGTGAGGCCCAGTACTTGACCGAGCTGTCGGCGAGGATCGGGTCGGCGCCGAGGTCGAGCATCGCCTGCCGGGCCGCGGCGTCGTCGAGCGCCTCGATCCGCATCGGCTTGCCGACGGTGCGCGCGATGGTGCGGATCTGCTCGGCCTGGGTCAGCGCCTCGGGGCCGGTGATCTCGTACGTCCGGCCGATGTGGTGGTCGTCGAGCAGGGTGAGTACGGCGACCGCGGCGATGTCGCGCTCGTGGATCAGCGATCGCGCCGCCTCGGGTGACGCGACGCGGACGACGTCGGCGGTGCGGAAGTCGTCCGCCCAGTTCTGCGCGTTGACGGCGAACCCGCTCGGGCGGACGAACGTCCGGTCCCGGTCCTGCAGCAGCTGCTCGACGTCACCCCACACGCCGCCGGACTCCGCGTTCAGTGACGACAGGTAGACGACGCGCCGCGGGAGTTCGCGGACCACAGCGGCGGCGCCGTCGGCGCTGAACGACGGCCACAGCAGGAACGCCGCGTCCACGCCGTCCGCGGCCCGTCGTACGGCGGCGGGATCGGTGATGTCGCCCTGGACCAGCTCGACGTCGGGCGGGAGCGCGGCGCGTTCCGGCGTACGGACGAGGGCCCGGACCGACACGCCGGCCGCGCGCAGCCCGTCGACGACGGGTCGGCCGACGCGGCCGGTGGCTCCGGTGACAAGGATTGTTCTCATGAACCCCACCCTCGGACCTGAACGTTGGTTGAGGTCAAGCCGCAACCACTAGGCTGATCGTCATGCTGGAGTTCGTGGTGCGGGTGGTGGGCGTACTGGTCGCCTTCCTGGTGGCGCCCTTGCTGGTCGGCCAGGCCGAGCACAAGGTGATGGCGCACATGCAGTCACGGCTCGGCCCGATGTACGCGGGCGGGTTCCACGGCTGGGCGCAGCTGGTCGCGGACGGCGTGAAGTTCGTCCAGAAGGAGAGCGTGGTCCCGGCCGCCGCGGACAAGCGGGTGTTCGAATGGGCGCCGGTGGTCGCGATCCTGCCGTACCTCGCCGCGCTGGCCGCGATCCCGCTGGCGCCGGGGCTGGTCGGCGCGGACCTCGACTCCGGGCTGTTCTTCGTGCTCGCGGTGATGAGCATCGGCGTACTGGGGTCGCTGATGGCGGGCTGGGGGAGCGGGAACAAGTACAGCCTGCTCGGCGGCCTCCGGGTGGCGGCGCAGCTGATGAGCTACGAGCTGCCGTTCGTGCTGTCCGCGGCCAGCGTCGCGGTGGCCGCCGGATCGCTGAGCTTGACCGGGATCGCCCACGCGTGGAATCCGTGGTGGCTGCTGTGGCAGCTGCCGGGCATGATCGTGTTCTTCGTCGCCGGCCTGGCCGAACTGCAACGGCCGCCGTTCGACATGCCGGTCGCGGACTCCGAGGTGATCTTCGGTCCGTACACGGAGTACACCGGGCTCCGGTTCGCGATGTTCCTGCTGGCCGAGTACGCCGGGATCGTCGTACTCGCGGGACTCACTACAGTGCTGTTCCTCGGCGGCTGGAGCGGTCCGGGGCCGGAGTCGATCGGGTGGATCTGGACGCTGCTGAAGGTGGCCCTCGTGTCGGTCGTGGTGATCTGGGTGCGGGTGTCCTTCCCGCGGATGCGCGCCGACCAGCTGCAGAAGCTCGCCTGGCAGGGCCTGGTGCCGGTGGCGCTGCTGCAGCTCGCGCTCACCGGCATCGGCGTCGTTCTGTTCTAAGGAGTTGCGAGCGCCTCGGTCGGGGAGAGCCGGGAGGCTCGTACGGCGGGGTAGAGGCCGGCCAGGGCACCGATGACCAGGGTGGCGAGGACCCCACCCGCGAGCGCCCAGACCGGGATGACGGTGAGCCAGTTCTGGTACGACGCGTACGCCGCCGTCACCGCTGATCCGAGGAGTGCGCCGCCCAGGCCGCCGAGCGCGGAGAGCAGCAGCGACTCGGTGAGGAACTGGGTGCGGATCTGCGCGCGGGTGGCGCCGAGCGAACGCCGGAGACCGATCTCGGCGCGGCGTTCGAGCACCGAGATCACCATGATGTTCGCGACGCCGACCCCGCCGACCAGCAGCGCGACGGCGCCGAGGCCGAGCAGCAGGCCTGTGAACGCCTGCCCGGCGGCCTGTTTCGCGGCGAGCGCGTCGGAGGGGCGGGAGACCTCGACCTCGTTCGGGGCCTCGGGGTTGGCCGTTGCCCCGAGCACCGACCTGACCGCTGCTACCTGGGTGTCGTCGGATCGGGTGTAGATCGTGGTCGGGTGCCCGTCGAAGGACAGCTTCCCGCTGGCCGCGGGCCAGCCCATCAGGGCCGCGCTGTCCAGCTCCGGGGCGAGGGCGGCCGGCTCGAGGATGCCGAGCACGGTGAACCAGGTGTTGCCGATCAGGACCTGGACGTCCGGGCCGGCCTTGGTGATCCCGAGCCGGTCCGCGGCGGCCGCGCCGAGAACGGTCGCCGGAAAGTTTCCGGTAGCGGTGTCCAGCCATTTCCCGCTGCGGACCGTCGCGCCGATCGTGTCGAGCAGGTTGGGGCGGGCGGCGTACGCGATGATGCCGTTCGTCTGCACGTCCGGGATCTTGTTGGTCCGGTACACCGAGGCGTCGTCGACCTTGCCGATCGCCGACTCGGCCCGCACGGGGGCGATCCGGGCGACCATCTCTTCCGCGGTCAACGGCAACTGCGCGTCGCCGCCGGTCAGCCGGGTGCCTGGTGTCACGGTCAGCAGGTTGGTGCCCAACGCATCCAGCTGCCCGTCGAGCTGCGCCCGCGACGACGACGAGATCCCTACCACGGCAACCATCGCCGCGATCCCGATCGCAATCCCCAGCGCCGACAGCAGCGCCCTGGTGGGCCGCGTCCGCAACCCCACCGCCCCGACCCGCACCACGTCCCGCAAACCCAACGCCGCGGGCTTGAGCTCCCGGGCACCTTGTGCACGACGTCCGTACGTTTCGTCCGCCGGCGTACGGAGGTGGTGCACAGAGTCGTGATTCATGCGTGGACCTCCTCGACTATGTGGCCGTCGCGCATGTGGAGCCGGCGGGGGAGGGAGGCGGCGATGTCGCGGTCGTGGGTGATGACGATGACGGTGGTGCCGCCGGCGTGCAGGTCGCGGAGGAGCTGCATGACGCCGGCGCCGGAGGCGGAGTCGAGTGCTCCGGTGGGTTCGTCGGCCAGCAGTACGGCGGGTTCGCCGGCGACGGCCCGGGCGACCGCGACGCGTTGGCGCTCGCCGCCCGAGAGCTCGTGGGGTTCGTGGCGCAACCGATGGCCGAGTCCGACCCGCTCCAACGCGGCGGCAGCCCGTTTCCGGCGGGCCGGCAATCGCAGCCCGGAGTACAGCAATCCGTCCGCCACGTTGTCGACCGCCCGTACGCCGGCCGCGAGGTGGAACTGCTGGAACACGAACCCGATCCGGCTCGCGCGTAACGCCGACAGCCCCGCGTCGGACAGCCGTGCCACGTCGTACCGGTCGATCCGGACCGTCCCGGAGGTCGGCCGGTCGAGGGTCCCGAGCACGTTCAGCATCGTCGACTTCCCGGAGCCGGACGGCCCGACGATCGCGACGAGTTCGCCGCGCTCGATCCGCAGGCTCACCCCGCCGAGCGCCCGCACCCCGCCGGCGTACACCTTCGTCACGTCCTGCAACTCGATCATTTGGGGATCCCCACCGTCGTCCCGGCGGTGATCCCGGTGCCGCTGATCTCGACCTGCCCGCTCGCGAACAGCCCGGTCTTCACCGGCACGTACCGCGACGTCGTACCGTCGGTGACCTCGACGCCGAAGCCGCCCTCGCGGAGCGCGACCAGCGCCGCGACCGGGACGGTCAGCACGTTCTTGCGCTCCGACGCGGTGAACGTGACGTCGGTGGCCGCGGACGTCCACGCCGCCACCGCCTTCTGGTCGGCGATCGCGACGATCACCTGGATCTTGGTCTCCGGGTCCTTGTCCGGGCTGTCCGCCGGGATCACCACCGTGGAAACTTTCTGAATCTTTCCGACAACGCTTTCCCCGTTCGGCAGCGCGATCGACGTCGCCGCGCCCGTCACCGCGAGCCGCTGATCCGCCGCGTCCAGCTGCGCGGTGACCGCGCGGGTCGTCCCGGTGTAGTTGAGCACCGGCTGGTTCGGCCCGAGCGGCGACCCTTCCTCCGCCGGCACGCTGTCCACCCGGATGTGTCCGGGCGCGAACAGCACGCTGCCCAGCTCGACCACACCCGTCTCGTCCAGCCCGAGATCGTCCTGCCACGCCTTCACCGCGGTCGCCGTGGCCTCCGTGTACTCGTCGTCGACGGTGAACCCGGTGTATCCCATCGCCTGCAGGTTCTGCTCGAGCTGCAGTACGTCGGTGCCCTCGGTCCCGACCGCGAGTCTGCGATAGGCAGGCAACGCGCCGTACAGCAGCGTGGTCGGCTTGTTGTCGATGCTGTAGACGGTGTTCCCGCGCCGCAGCTCCTGCCCGCTGTCCGGTACGGCGGTGACCGTGCCGGCGACCCGGTTGACCGCCGCGGTCGTGGTGCCGAAGCCGAGCGTGCCGTCCTGCGTCTCGGTGTCCTTCAGGGTCTGCTGCGTGACCTTGGTGGTGTTGACCGGGAGCGGCTGCGCGGCCTGATGTGTGGCCTGGCCGGCATCGCCGCGGTTCACCAGGAAGACGCTTGCGGCGCCGCCGGCGGCGAGCACCGCGACCGCAGTGATCGCCTTCCGCATCACCGCGCCGCCAGGATGCTCTGGCACGCGTCCTGCGCCTTCTTGAAGTCCGGGTCGTCCGCGACGCCCGGGCCGATCATGATCCCGGGCTGGTCCGGCTTCGGGTCCGGAAACTTCTCGACACCGTTTTTCCGCATGCATTCCGCGTATTTCCGGCCGTTCTCCTGCTGCTGCGGGTTCGCGCTGCCCTGGGACTGCGGGTTGTACTGCCGGCACGCCTCCATGGCCTTCTGCACCTGGTCCCGGGTGACGCCGGAGTTCTTGTCGAACTTCAGCATCGGACCCTTGCCCGGCTCCGGGTCCGGCACGTTCAGACCGTGCTCCCGCAGGCACTGGGTGAACTTGACCGCCATCTCGTCCTGGCTGAGGCTGGCCGGCGCACTGCTCGCCGAAGTGGACTGCGGTTCCCCGCCGGACGCGACCTGGGCATCGGGCTTGTCGGCTCCGCACCCGGTCAGGATCAGGCCGGCCGCCAGAACGGAAAGCGTGATGGCGGAAACGGCCCGGATGGTGATGTGCATCGCTGCTCCTCTCGTTTCCGGAAACCCTGCTCGGAACACCGTTTCCGGACCGTTTCCGAGGACGGAAACACCGGGGAAACAGCGCCGTCGGGCACCATGGGGTGCGTGCGGGTACTGGTGGTCGAGGACGAACCGTTGCTGGCGGCAGCGATCGCGGAGTGGTTGCGCGACGACGCGCACGCCGTCGACGTGACCGGTGACGGCGCCGCCGCCCTCGAGCGGCTGACCGTGAACGGGTACGACGTACTCGTCCTGGACCGCGACATCCCGGTCGTGCACGGCGACGAGGTGTGCCGGCAACTGGTGGCGTCCGGATCGGCCACCCGGGTGCTGATGCTGACCGCGGCCGCCGCGGTGACGGACCGGGTGGAGGGCCTCGGGCTCGGGGCGGACGACTACCTGACCAAGCCGTTCGCGTTCGCCGAGCTGGCCGCCCGGGTGCTCGCGCTCGGCCGCCGCAGCCGCCCGGCCGACCCGCCCGTACTGCGTCGTGCCGGGGTCGCACTGGACCCCGCGCGGCACGAGGTGTTCCGCGACGGCCGGTACGTGCCGTTGTCGAAGAAGGAGTTCGCCGTACTCGCGGAGCTGCTGCGGGCCGACGGCGCGACGGTGTCGGCCGAACAACTGCTGGAGAAGGCATGGGACGAGCACGTGGACCCGTTCACGGGGGCGGTACGACTGACGATCCTGAAGCTGCGCCGGAAGCTCGGCGAGCCGGGGCTCGTGGAGACCGTCACCGGCGTCGGCTACCGCATCCCCTGAGGAAGCTCTCCCTGCGCGGCCGCCTGACCCTGCTGTACGGCGGCCTCTTCCTCGTCGCCGGTGTGCTGCTGCTCGGCGTCACCTACGCCCTCTTCAGCGCGAACCTCGGCCAGCAGTACCGCGTGATCATGAAGGGCACGTACTTGAGCCCGGAGTCCGGCCGGACCGCCCCGCCGCCTCCGTCGAACGACGTGTACGTGATGAACAAGGACGGCGCCGTACTCACGGGCTCCGATGCCGAGCGGGTGATGCAGCAGCAGCGCGAGCAGGTGCGGCAAGCAGCGATCAAGTCGATGCTGACGCAGGGGAGCATCGCACTCCTCGCTGTCGGTGCACTGGCTGCTGGATTCGGCTGGCTGGTCGCAGGGCGGGTCCTGGCGCCGTTGCATCGGGTGACGGATACGGCTCGCCGGATTGCGGCTTCGCCCGCGGCGTTGCACGAGCGGATCGGCCTGCGCGGCCCCGACGACGAGGTGAAGAACCTGGCGGACGCGTTCGACACGATGGTCGAGCGGCTGGACCATTCGTTCGACGGCCAGCGCCGGTTCGTCGCGAACGCCTCCCATGAGCTGCGTACGCCGTTGACGCTCGGCCGTGCGCTCGTCGAGGTCGCGATGCATCGGCGTACGGCGTCCGCGGACGTGAAGGAGCTGGGCGAGAGCCTGCTGACCATCAACGCCCGGCACGAACAGCTGATCGAGGGCCTGCTGATCCTCGCGGACTCGGAGAAGCAGTTGACCGCGGTCTACCCGGTGAACCTGAGCGACGTCGTCACTCACGTCGCGGGCCAGCTCTCGAGCGAGGCCGCCGCGGCCGGCGTCGAGCTGATCCGCGGTCCGGGCGACGCGCCGACCAAGGGCGACGCGCTGCTGCTGGAACGCCTCGTCCACAACCTGGTCGAGAACGGCATCCGCCACAACCAGCCTGACGGCGAACGCTGGGTTCGCGTGCTCAGCAAGCGCACCGCCGACCACGTGCAGGTCGTTGTCACCAACACCGGCCCCGAGATCCCGCCGTACGAGGTGGAGAGTCTGTTCAAGCCGTTCTACCGCCTCGGCGCCGAGCGGCTGGTCGGCGGGAAGGGTGCCGGGCTCGGACTGTCGATCGTCCGGTCGGTGGCGGAGGCGCACGGCGGCACCGTGGACGCCGTACCGCGCGCCGGAGGCGGTCTGGAAATTACTGTGGTGCTGCCTGTCGATCCAGGGTGAGGCCGTTCGTGTAGGTGACGAGAAGGAGGAGGACACCATGAACCAGTACGTGCTCAGCATCTACCAGCCCGACGGGCCGCCGCCCGCGCCCGAGATCCTCGACCCGATCATGCGCGACCTCGACGTCCTCAACACGGACCTCAGGGAGGCCGGCGTCTGGGTGTTCGACGCCGGCATGCACCCGCCCGAGACCGCGACCGTGCTGCGGGCGAAGGGCGACGAGGTCCTGGTGACCGACGGCCCGTTCACCGAGGGCAAGGAACACCTGGGCGGCTTCATCGTGATCCGGGTCGAGGACCTCGACGCCGCACTGCACTGGGGACGCCGTCTCGCCAAGGTGCTCGGCCTCCCGGTAGAGGTCCGGCCCTCGCAGTCGTGACCCCGGATCTCGCAGCGATCTTCCGGGCCGAGCACGGGCGCGCGGTGGCGGTGCTGACCCGCGTGTTCGGCGACCTGGAGATCGCCGAGGACGCCGTCCAGGACGCGTTCGCCGCGGCGCTGGAGAAGTGGCCGGCGACCGGCGTACCGCCGAGTCCGGCCGGCTGGATCATCACGACCGCGCGGAACCGCGCGATCGATCGCCTGCGCCGGGAGTCGGCGCGGGCGGACAAACACGCCCAGGCGGCGCTGCTGCACGCCGAGGCCGAGCCGGTGGAGGAGGGTGCCGTGCACGACGACCGCCTGCGGCTGATCTTCACCTGCTGCCACCCGGCCCTCGCGCTGAACGTCCGGGTCGCGCTCACACTCCGGATGCTCGGCGGCCTCAGTACGGCGGAGATCGCCCGCGCGTTCCTGGTCCCGGAGCCGACGATGGCGCAGCGGCTGGTCCGCGCGAAGGCGAAGATCAGGGTCGCGGGGATCCCGTACCGCGTCCCGTACGAGGCGGATCTGCCGGAGCGCGTCCGTGGAGTCCTGGCGGTCGTGTACCTGATCTTCAACGAGGGGTACGCCGCCTCGTCCGGCGAGACCCTGGTCCGTGACGAGCTCGCGCTCGAGGCGATCCGGCTCGGCCGGCTGCTCGTCGACCTGATGCCGGACGAACCCGAGGCGGTCGGGCTGCTCGCGCTGATGCTGCTGCAGCAGTCCCGCCGCCCGGCGCGGGTCGCCCCCGACGGCTCGCTGATCCGCCTCCGCGACCAGGACCGCGCCCTCTGGGACCGCGCCCTGATCACCGAAGGACATGCGCTGGTACGTCGCTGCCTCCGCCGCAATCAGCCGGGTCCGTATCAGCTCCAGGCGGCGATCAACGCCGTACACGCGGACGCCGCCACCGCCGAGGCGACCGACTGGGCCCAGATCCTGCAGCTCTACAACCACCTGCTGGCACTCGACCCAACCCCGGTCGTCGCTCTCAACCGGGCCGTCGTCGTCGCCGAGGTGGAAGGCCCGGCCGCCGCTCTCGCGCTCGTCGACGACCTCTCCCTGGACAGCTACTACCTTTTCCACGCCATCCGCGCCGACCTCCTCACCCGACTCGGCCGGACGGCGGAAGCACAGGCGGCGTACGAATCCGCCCTCACCCACAACACCAACCAGGCCGAACAGGCCTTCCTGATACAGGCAGCGGAGCGCGGCATGGGACGCTAGTGTCCTGTTAAGCGACGGGAGGTGGAGTGTGGGGCTGCCTGGTAAGGGGCTGGTCGAGGGGTTGAAGGTCACTGCGCGGACGCTGGCCCGGCGATCCGTCACCGAGCAGTACCCGGACGTCCAGCCGGAACTGCCGCCGCGCAGCCGGGGCGTGATCGCACTGATGGAGGAGAACTGCACCTCCTGCATGCTGTGCGCCCGGGAATGTCCGAGCTGGTGCATCTACATCGACTCGCACACCGAGACCGCGCCGTCGGTCGGTGAGCAGGCCCGCGAGCGCAGCCGGAACGTGCTGGACCGATTCGCGATCGACTTCAGCCTCTGCATGTACTGCGGGATCTGCATCGAGGCCTGCCCGTTCGACGCCCTGTTCTGGTCACCGGAGTTCGAGTACGCGGAGACCGACATCCGCAACCTGACGCACGAGAAGGACCGCCTCCGCGACTGGATGTGGACCGTCCCGGCCCCGCAGCCCATCGACCCCGGACCGACGACCGAGGACGACGAGTGACAACTGCCCTCTTCGCCGTCGCCGGCCTGGTGGCGGTCGTCGCCGCCGTCCTGGTCGTCACCTCCCGCCGGATCGTGCACGCCGCGCTCTGGCTGGTGCTCGCACTCGGAGCGGTGGCAGGCTGCTTCGGCGCGCTGGAGGCCGAGTTCGTGGCGCTGGTCCAGATCCTGGTGTACGTCGGTGCGATCGTCGTACTGGTGCTGTTCGCGCTGATGCTCACCAAGGCCCCGACCAATCCGCTGCCCGAGCTCACCACCGGTCGCAGCCCGTTCGCCGCGGTGGTCGCGGTCGTCCTCGCACTGCTCCTCGGCGCCGGCGTGGTGTTTGCCTTCGGCAACGAGAAGATCAAGCCCGTGACCGACGGATCGGCCACCGCGGTGGGGACGCAGGTCTTCAAGCACTGGGTGCTCCCGTTCGAGGTCCTCTCGGTTCTCCTGCTGGCCGCGCTGATCGGAGCGATCGCCCTGTCGCAGCGCAAGAAGGAGGACTGACGATGCCGTTGGTCCTGCCGCTGCTGCTGGCCGTGGTCCTGTTCTGCATCGGCGTGTACGGCGTGCTCGCGCGGCGCAACGCGATCACGATGCTGATGTCGTTCGAGCTGATGCTGAACGCGGTGAACCTGAACCTGGTCGCCTTCGACGCGTGGCGGGTGAACGAGGCCACCGGCCAGACGCTCGCGGTCTTCGTGATCACGCTGGCCGCCGCCGAGATCGGGCTGGGGCTGGCGATCGTGCTGCTGCTGTTCCGCGGTCACGGTCATGTCGACGCCGACGCGGCCCGGGACCTTCTCGAGCACGAGGAGGCGTCGTGATCGCCACCGCCTGGCGGGTCGTCGGCGTCGGCTTCTCGTTCCTGGTCGTGCTGGCCGCCGTACTGCTGCACGGCGTGGATCCACAGCACACCCAGGCCGGCGGGGCCATGATCGGCGAGGACTTCTGGTTCTCCTACGAGTTCCGCACCGACGGCCTGACGGTGCTGATGCTCGCCGTCGTCGGCGTTGTCTCGGCGTGCGTCCAGGTCTACTCGATCGGCTACGTGCAGGAGCGCGTCGCGTCGTACACGGCGCTCGTGACGTTGTTCACCGCGGCGATGGTGACCGTCGTCGTCTCCGACAACCTGTTCCTGCTGCTGATCGGCTGGGAGGTGATGGGCGCCTGCTCGTACCTGCTGATCGGCCATTACTGGGAGCGTCGCGACGCGCGGGCCGGCGCGATGAAGGCGTTCCTCGTGACCAGGCTGGCCGACGTCGGCTTCCTGTTCGGGCTCTTCGTCCTCGGTGTCGGGTACCACTCGTTCCGGATCTCCGAGCTCGGCAGCGGCCCGATCGAGCCGCACACCCTGACGATCGGCACGCTGCTGCTGCTCGTCGGCGTGGTCGGCAAGTCGGCGCAGGTCCCGCTGCAGACGTGGCTGCCGGACGCGATGCCCGGTCCGAGCCCGGTCAGCGCGCTGATCCACGCAGCCACGATGGTTGCCGCGGGCGTCTTCCTGATCGCCCGGCTGTACAACCTGTTCGTCGAGGCCGAGACCACGCTGACCGTGCTCGCCGTCGTCGCCTGCGTCACGATGCTGTTCGCTGCGTCGTGCGCGATGGCGGCGGTCGAGGTGAAGCGGGTGCTCGCCTGGTCGACGGTGAGCCAGTTGGCGATCATGTTCGCCGGCCTCTCGCTCGGCACCCACGAAGGCAGGCACGCGGCGCTGTTCCACCTGCTGACGCACGCGGCCTTCAAGGGCCTGCTCTTCCTCTGCGCCGGTGTCCTGCTGCATCAGGTCGGCAGCGCGGCCTTCGTCGTACTGCGTCGGTACTCCCGCCGCGGTGCGCTGCGCAAGCGGCTGCCGGTGACCTTCGTGACGATGACGATCGGCCTGGCCGCGCTCGCCGGCGTGCCGGGATTCGCCGGGTTCTTCTCCAAGGACTCGGTGGTCGAAGCCGCCTGGGAGACCGCGCGGGACGGTTCGGCGGTGGGGTGGATCGTGCTCGTCTCGGTCTGCCTGACCGCGGCGATGACCACGTTCTACTGCGTCCGCCTGTGGCTGTGGATCTTCTTCCGTACGCCGGCATTGGCCGGCGCCGTCGGCGCGTTCGAGGACGACGACCCGATGGCGGACCTGGACGAGCCGGATGCCCGCAAGCTCCGCGAGGGATCGTGGCTGATGCTCGCCCCGATCGTGCTGCTGACCGTCGCGGCTGCGGGGCTGGGATACACCGACGGCGTACACCTCAACTGGCCGATCGCGCTGGTGACGACGGTGCTCGCGGTCCTCGGTGCGCTCCCGGCGTACTCGTTGTGGCGTCGTGGTGCCGATCCGCGACCGGCTCTGCTGGAGCATGAGTTCGGCGTCGATCCGGCGTACCAGCGGCTGTTCGTCGTGCCGGTGCGATGGCTGGCCCGGTTGACGGTCGGCGGGGACCAGGACGTCATCGGCGCGTATGTCCGTGCGGTCGGGCGGACCGGCGTACTGGCGTCGGCCGGTTTCCGGAAGCTGCAGACCGGCAACGTGCAGACGTACCTGACCGCGGCTGTGGTCGGGGTGGTCGCGCTCGCGATCCTGGCGGGGGTGATCGGCTCGTGAGCCAGTGGTTGCTGATCGCCCTGCTGGCGGTGCCGGCGCTGACCGCCGTGGTCCTGTGGTCCTTGCCGGTGCTCGTCGGTGAGCGCGTGGCGGCACTCGTCGGTTCGATCGTTTCGGGCCTCGTGCTGGTGGGGTCGGTGTTCCTCTGGTGGGACATGCGACGGCCGCACTGTCCGTGTACGTACACGCTGGAGTTCGGCGCGGTGCCGCCGCCCCGGACGCTGCCAGGCAAGTTGTTGCCGTACGCCGACACCGACGTGTCCTGGATCCCGCAACTGGATGTCCGTTTCCACGTCGCGATCGACGGCGTCTCGATGCCGCTGATCACGCTGACCGCGCTGCTGGTGTTCCTCTCCTGCCTGTACTCGCTGAAGATCACGCCGCGGATCGGCCGGATCCGCTCGCTGATCGCTCTGCTGCTGGTGATCGAGACCGGCGTGATCGGCACGTTCTCCGCGGCCGACCTGGTGCTGTTCTTCGTGTTCTTCGAGATCGTGCTGATCCCGATGTGGCTCGTGATCGACATCTGGGGCGACCACCACGACCGGCCCGGACGCCGGCGGGCGGCGAACACGTTCGTGCTGATGACAGTGCTCGGCTCGGCCCTGATGCTGCTCGGTTTCCTGCTCGTCCACCGGCAGACCGGGACGTTCGACCTGGTGTTCCTCGGGCAGCATCCGTTGCGCGCCGGTCACGGGGTTCCGCTCGCCGCCGCGGTGCTGATCGCGCTCGGGTTCGCGGTCAAGATGCCGTTGTGGCCGCTGCACATCTGGCTGCCGGACGCGCACGCGAAGGCGCCGACGGTCGGCTCGGTGCTGCTCGCCGGCGTACTGCTGAAGCTGGGCAGCTACGGCATGATCCGCGTCCTGCTGCCGGTCCTGCCCGGCGCGACCGCCACGATCGCGCCGTACCTGGCCGGCTTCTCGGTGGTCGCGATCATCGCGGGTTCGCTGGCCTGCCTGGCGCAGACCGACGTGAAGCGGCTGATCGCGTACTCGAGTGTCGGGCACATGGGCTTCATCGGGCTCGGCATCGCGACGATGTCGCCCGAGGGCCTGAACGGCGCGCTGTACGCGAACATTGCCCACGGCATCATCACCGGGTTGCTGTTCTTCCTGGCCGGCGCCATCAAGGACCGGCACGACACCAGCGACCTGCGGGCCCTCGGCCGCGCGCTGTACGCCCGGCTGCCGCGGATCGGCGGACTGCTCACCTACGCCTGTCTCGCGTCGCTCGGGCTGCCGGGCCTGGCCGGCTTCTGGGGCGAGATGCTGATCCTCCTCGGCGCCTACCACCCGGCAGACTCGTTGCCGCGGACAACCTTCATCGTGCTGATGGTGATCGCCGGCCTCGGCGCCGTACTCACCGCCGCCTACTTCCTCCGCCTGATCCGGAACCTTTGTCAGGGCGACCCCGCCGAGTACCCGGCCGCAGCCTTCGCCGTCGACCTGAGCCGGATCGAGCTCGCCACCTTCGCGCCCCTGGCACTGCTGACGGTCGCCCTCGGCCTGTGGCCCTTCACACTCCTGAACGAGTGGATGCTCCTATGACGCTGACCTGGACCGATTGGCAGGCGGTCGCCGTGCCGCTGGTGCTGGCGCTCGGCGCGATCGCCGTACTGCTGGTCGACAGCTTCTGGAAGAGCGCGCCGGCCGGGCTGCGGCACACCGTCGTGACGTTGCTGACCAGCGTCGTGATTCTGTTCGGGCTGGTGTTCGTGTTGGCGCAGCGGGACGCCTTCAAGCCGGCGTTCTGTCGCCCGGCGGTCGAAGGGCCGGCGGAGTGCAGCCTGGCGTTCGAGCCGTTGACGGCAGGGTTGTGGGCGGTGCTGCTGGTCGGCGGGCTCGGCGTTGCCGGACTCTCGGCGTACCGGCTGCTGGCCAAGGACGTGCCGATCGGCGAGTACCACTTCCTGCTGCTGAGCGCGCTGACCGGTGCGACCGTGCTCGCGGGTGCGCGGGATCTCGCGACACTGGTGATCGCGCTGGAGGTCGTCTCGCTGCCGACCTTCGCGATGGTCGGGCTGCGCCGCGATCGCCGCGGGTCCGAAGGCGCTCTGAAGGCGTTCCTCGTGTCGGTGCTGTCGACCGCGGTGATGCTGTTCGGGGTTTCGTACCTGTACGGCGTGACGGGCTCGCTGTACCTGACCACGATCGCGAACCGGTTGAGCGGGCTGGATCCGGATCTCGCGCGGGTCGCGTTCGCCGCCGGGCTGTTCGTGATCGTCGGGTTCGCGTTCAAGATCGCGGCGGTGCCGTTCCACGCCTGGCTGCCGGACACGTACGTCGGGGCGCCGGTCGAGGTCACCACCTTCCTGGCGGTGGTGTCGAAGTCGGCCGGTGTCGGTGGGCTGCTCGTGCTGGTCACGTCCGGAATCGCGCCGGCCGGTTCGGAGTTGCGGACCGTGGTCGCGATCCTGGCGGCCGTCACCATGACCGTCGGGAACCTGGCCGCCTTGCGTCAGGTCGAGGCGGTCCGGCTGCTCGCGTGGTCCTCGATCGGGCAGGTCGGGTTCCTGCTCGCTCCGCTGGCGGTCGGTGATGCGCAAGCAGTCGTCGGCTATCTGGCGGCGTACGTCGTGGTCACGCTCGGCGCGTTCGGATCGGTCGCCGTCGTCCAACGGCATCGCTCCGGCGGTCTGCTCACCGACTACCGCGGCATGGTCCGTTCCGAGCCGGGGCTGGCCGCCGGGCTCATCTTCTTCCTGGTGGTTCTCGCCGGGCTGCCGCCGGGCCTGGCCGGGCTGTTCACGAAGTTCGCCGCCTTCCAGGCCGTCATCGACGCGCACCTCGGCTGGCTGGCGATCGTGATGGCGATCAACGTGATGATCGGCCTTGCGGTCTACCTGCGCTGGGTCGCTGAGCTGTTCCGGCTGCCCGCCGACGATCCGTTCTCGGTGGACATCGAGTCGCCGGCGGTCGCGATGATCACGCTGTGTGCCGCGCTTACCGCTGTACTGTCGGTGCTCCCCAGCGTCATGTTCGCGCTCGCGACCTGACACGTTCCTGCCATCACCCGACCGCGGGCCGCGTCGGTCGGTAGCGTGCGGCGGGTGATCTCACGAGGAATCGCCGCGCTCGTCCTGCTCACCGCACTGGTCGCCTGCAGCGGCGAGAAGCTGACACCCGCTGCGCAATCTCCAGCAAGCACGCCGTCTTCAGATGAACCCTCCTCGAGCACGCCTGCTCCGAGTGCGCCTGCTCCGAGTGCGCCTGCTTCGAGTGCGCCTGTGAGCACACCTGCCGCCACGCCGTCGCTCCCCGCGGCGCCGAAGGCCAAGGACGGGCAGAACTACAAGGCCTGCACCGACGGCACCTGCCAGGTGCTGATCCGCAAGAAGGCCGCCCTCAACCTCAACGGCGACAAGTTCACTGCGACGGTGGCGAAGGGCACCCTCAAGCTGACCGACTCCAAGGGGTACATCTCCTTGAGCCAGAATGGCAGCGGCGCCAGCCGCAGCGGCGGCGGCAGCGTGGGCGGCGTGGCGGGCGGCCTCGCCGGGGTCAGCTGGAGGGACGCGGGCCGACCGGCTCACACCGCCACCCTTTCCTACGCCGAGGGCGACACCGTCATCGTGAACCTCACGACGGGGTAGTCCGCGTCAGGAAGTCCTCGTACTGGGCCCAAACCCGGCGCCACAGCGCGTCGCGATCGGCCGCGCCGTAATGGGGGAGCGGCAGGTGGAAGACATCCGCGAGCGCGGTGAAGTAGTCGGCGGGCGTGTCGAGCAGACGGTTGTCGACGCGATCGGAAAACGTTTCGCTCAGCCCGATGGAACGCAGTACGGCAACGGATTCCGGCGTACGGCGGAACGCGGAGGCCAGCCGTACGAACGGGGAGGACGGGTTCGCGGAAAGCTCCGCGTGCTGAGTCGCGAACGCGTCGAGCGTGACGACCGCGGACTCGAAGTCCATGCCGATCAGGTTCGCCCGCGGGTCGTGGTCGAGGCGCCAGCCGTCGGTCTTCTCGGACGGGCGCAGGCGCAACGTGAACGGGTACTGCGCCGACGTCCCGGGCTCCAACGGCATCGGCTGCCGCAGGCCGTCGCCGAGACCTGCGTCGACGAGCCAGACCCGCTCCGGGTCCTCGACCAGCCCGCTGACGGTCAGCACCAGGTGGCTGCCGTCGATGTCGCCGGGCCGATTGACGGTCTGTACGCCGCCACGGTGCATGCGCACGCGATACCCGAGCTCGGTCAGCAGCAGCGCGAACGTGCCGTTCAGCTGGAAGCAGTACCCGCCGGCCTCCCGCGCGACGATCCGCTTCGCCACCTCCTCCGGGTCCAGCGGACCACCGGGCGTGAGCTGGTACTGCACGGTTTCGTACGGCACCTGGTCCACGAAAGCCTCGTGCAGCCGCGTCAACGCCTCGAGCCGCGGCGGCCCGTCGTACCGCTCGATCCCGATCCGCCGCAGAAACGCTGTGGTGTCCACAGCCGGACCCTACTAGCAGCGCTCCGGGTCGATGCGGATCAGGTTGTTGCCCTTGATCGTCAGCAGTTCGCCCGTACGACGGTCCAGCGCCAGCTGCGGCTCGTTGTACCAGTAGCCGTTCAGACCGGTCACCAGTGGCGTCGGACCGGTGTCGTCGAGGCGGAACACGTGCGTCGACGTGGCCCCGAACACGACGCCTCGCCGCAGGACCAGCTCCCCGACCGCGCCGTCGACCGGGTAACTGCGGACGATCGTCCGGGTGCGGAGGTCGGCGACGAACAGGATGCGGCTCCGGGTCAAGCCGTACAAAGTCGCGCCGTGCACCAGCAGGTCGGCGTAGGCGTCCAGGCCGGCGAACGGGGTCCACCGCCATCGCACTGCCCGCGCGGTCAGATCGAAGGCGACGAGTTGCGCCTCCTTGGCGACCGGCGGGACGCCGTCGGCGAAGATCTCGCTGCCGAGGTACGCGGTCCGGTCGTCGGCGGTGACCGCGCTGATCGCCTGATCGGGCACGAGTGTGTCGTAGCGGGTGATCTGGTGGGTCCGCAGGTCGAACAGCGCGAGTGAGCCGCCGGTGTGCCCGTACTGCGCCCGGGTACCGATCGCCAGCAGGTCACGGCCGGGCAGTTCGGTCATCGCCCGTGGCCGATCCTCGTTCCCACCGATCGTCGCGGCGCGCGTGACCTCGCGCCGGCCCGGGTCGTAGACGTCGACGAAGGCGCCGGGGTACGTCGCGAGATAGAGCCGGTCGCCGACCGCCACGGCCCGCTTCGCCTCGCCGCCCATGTGGACCTTGAAGCCCGCGCCGGTGCGGGTGTCATGCACCTGCAGGCCGAAGTTCCCGCCGACGAACGCCTCCTGGCCGAGCACGGACACCGACTGCGCCGGCTCGGGTGCGACGGGCATGCCCGCGGCCTGCAGGTCGGTGATCGTCGTCTGTCCGGTCGCCCGATCGACCGACCATACCGAGCCACTGCCCGCCACCCCGGCAACCTGGTCCCCGACGGCGAACACCCCGCGCGTCTCGTCGTACGGCGTCGGCGCGGCGAGCTTGGTCAGCTTCGCGGCGGCGATGTCGTAGCTGTACAGCGAGCCCGACGTCCGGCTGGTCAGCAGCACCTCGCCGCCGTTCAGTTGCAGCATGTCGACCGTACGGTCGCCGGTGTCGACGATCCGGTACGACGACGGGTCGTGCCGGTCGATCAGGACCAGCTTCCCCGACGGCTCGGTCCCGGCCGCGATCCAGTCGGCATTGGCGGCCACGTCGTACACGAAGGACTCGGTGCGCAGTTCGGCCGGCAGGATCTCGGTCCTGGTGGTGCCGTCGAACGCGACCAGGCGGGCGCTCGCGCCGATCCCGGCGTACACGATCCCGTCCGGCGCGACCGTGACGCAGCGGACGTAGGTCTGACCCGGACTGGCTTGGCCGAGGTCGGTGATGGTGCGGGTGCCGGGGTCGATCCGGTAGAGCTTCCCGCCCGGGTAGGTGCCGGCGTACAGCATGCCGTCGGGCGCGGTCGCGAGGTCGAAGGCGAACTGCTCGTTGCCCAGCCGTCCGAGGCGCGTGGTGGTGTTCGTGGCCGGGTCGTACTCGTGGATGTCCGCGACGGAGTACATCCCGACGTACACCTTGCCGCCGGAAATCGTCGCAGCCCAGCCGCCGGTACCGGTCGACAGGGTGTGGTGTGCGGTGACGGTGCGCGACGACAGGTCGAAGCGCGCCACCACGGCGGGTTGCAGGCCGCGCGTGACGAGGTACAGGTCGTTGCCGTCCTGCGCTGCGCCGGTGATCGGGGCCGACACGATGCCGGGGCCGAGGTCGGTCGGCAAGCATCCGGTCGCGAAGGCCCGCAACGGTGACGGCAGGGCGGCCATGACTCCGGTACCGGCTGCCAAGCTGAGGAACAGTCGTCTGTGCATGCCATGACCTCCGAGGGCGGCGGCAATTACGGCAAGGACCGTAATTCGAGGCATGGGCGCTGTCAATGGTTCGCGACCTCCCAGGCGGTGGACCTCGGGATGCCGGGGGGCGGTTGGGATGGCAGGGTATGGCCATGACTTCTGAGCGGATCTATGTCGGGAGCTACACCAGTCAGGACGGCGGCGGGGACGGGATCGCGTTCGGGCCGCTGGGCGAGCTTGCCACGGTGGCGACGGTTGCCGACCCGTCGTTCCTGGTCAGGTCCGCGGACGGGCGGTTCCTCTACGCCACCAACGAGGAGTCCGAAGGCATGGTCTCGGCCTTCGCCGTTCAGCCGGATGGCGGGCTCGAGCCGCTCAACCAGCAGCCGACCGGTGGCATGCACCCGTGCCATCTCGACATCGACCCGTCCGGCCGGTACCTGCTGTCGGCCAATTACTCGTCGGGTTCGGTCGCCGTCCATCCGCTGAACGAGAACGGTTCGCTCGGGGAGCAGGCGTACTTCGTCCAGCGCTCCGGCAGCGGGCCCAACGCCGATCGCCAGGAGGGACCGCACGCGCATCAGGTCGCGTTCGACCCGGCCGGCGCTTACGTGTTCGACGTCGATCTCGGCGCCGACAAGGTCTACACGTCGACGCTCGGCGAGGACGGCACGCTGCACGAGGTCGACCAGTTGCAGATCCACCCGGGCGCCGGGCCGCGGCACCTGGTGTTCCACCCGGCCGCCGGCGCGGCGTACGTGATCAACGAACTCGACTCGACGCTGACCGTGTGCAGCTATGCCGACGGCAAGCTGCAGATCGTGCAGACCGCCTCCACCCGGCCGGCCGACTCGCCGGGTGAGAACTACCCGGCCGAGCTGCTGATCTCCGCCGACGGCCGCTTCCTGTACGGATCGAACCGCGGCGACAACACCATCGCCGTGTTCGCGATCGCGGACGACGGCCTGTCCGTGGAGTTGGTGCAGACGATCTCGTCCGGCGGCGACTGGCCGCGACACCTTGCCTTCGGCAACGACGGTGCCGTGCTGTACGCCGCGAACGAGCGCTCGGACCAGATCGCCGTCTTTGCCATCGGCAACGGCCTGCTGACCGACCTGGGTACGACGGTCAGCTGGCCGAAGCCGGTGTGCATCCTGCCGGTCTAAACCAGCTTCTCGAAGAAGAACTCGTGCTTGAGGAAGGACACGTCGTACTCGTGACCTGGGTACGGCGGGTTCAGCTGGGACGCCTGGAAGAGGCGCCAGCCGTCCTTGAGCGCATCCAGCCCGGTCGCGTACGGCGGCTCGTCGCTGTCACCCGTGGTGGGGTGCGTCTCGCCCGTGCCGTCGTACGTGGACCAGCCGATCACGCGCTGGTCCAGGGCGGACGAGGCCAGGTAGAGCACCAGCACCTGCTGGCGAAGGCCCGTCCGCTGCGGGTTCTCGGCGGTCGCGGTCATACCATTTCCTTCTTTCCAGTGGCGTGAGGATTGTTGACGCGGTCCGCGACGACCCGCTGCGGGCGGTTGCTGACGCGGGTGACCCAGTAGTTCGGGTCGTAGGTGTCGTCGCCGCTGAGCGCGCGCCACATCAGGATGCGGTTGTAGCGCTCCAGCCGGCCGGTGGCGTTCTCGTACCACGGGAAGCCCTGCTCGAGCTCGGCCGCGACCGCTTCGTCATACAGGTCGTCGGTGTTCCACAGCCGCACCTGACGGACGGTCGGGTTGAACCGGATCTTGAACATGTAGCGGTCGAGGTCGCTGTCGTTCTTGCGACCGCCGTGCCAGATGCCGTGATGCAGGAACTGCACGGTGCCCGCCGGGCAGACCAGGCGGGTCTGGCCGAGCAGGTTCTGGTAGCGGCCGGTGTCGGACTCGTTGGTGCGGCGCAGGTGGCTGCCCGGGACGCTGAGCGTGCCGCCCATCTCGAGCGTCACGTCCTGCGGGTAGTACATGAGTTGTACGTCGAACGCGTCGGTGCGGACGTCGATGATCGCGTCCCCGTGCAGGTTCTGCGCCTCGCCCTCGTGCGCCTTGCGGATGTGGATCGCGTGGTGGTCGACGGTCGGCTCCGGACCGACCAGGCTGTGGATCGCGCCCGCCACCTCCGGCAGTTGCACCAGTCGCTGGACGAACTCGCTGTCCACGAACGCCTCCGACAACGGGGTGCCGTACGGGACCCCCGGGATGCCGTTGTTCAGGACCTCGATCGCCTGCTGGTTCATGTCGTCCGGTACGACGGCGTCCATCCGGAGCGCGCCGGTGGCCACGAAATGCGCCATCTGTACCGAGGTGAGCAGATGCTTGCGATGCGGACGGGGCATGGAAACTCCCATGGAGTAGTGGTTGCTACTCCTCCAGGCTAGATTCGGCCACCGTTTTCCCGCGTGGGCTGTGATCACCACTGGTGGTAAATTCTCACCGTGATCGCGTTGCATCTGGCGCAACCGCCGGAGGTCGTCAATGCCGGCGCCGGAATTCACGGAACGCGCGGACTGCGCGACGTTTTCCGGCTGCCGGACCTCTGGCAGCTCCACCTGTACAACTACTCGGCCGAGCTGACCCTGCTGGGCGAAACGTTTTCCGTGGCGCCCGGCTACGTCTCGCTGACCCCGGCCGGGACGCAGGTGCAGTTCGACTACCGCGGACGGTCGGAGCACCTCTACGCCCATTTCCGCCCGATCGTCGCGGGCGAGCCGTCGTACGTTCCCGTCGTCCAGGATGCGGGGGACGTCGCACCGCTGCTGTCCGGTCTGCTGCGGTCGGCGATCGAGTCGTCCCCGTCCGGATCGTCGCGGACGACGGCGGAGGTGTGGACCGCGCTGTGGCGGATCGCCGAGCTGGCTCCGGCTCCGGTCGAGGCCGGTCATCCGGCCGTGGCGACCGCGATCGCGCACATCGAGGCCAACCTCGCGCAACCGCTCGCGATCCCCGACCTGGCCCGGGTCGCCGGCGTCTCGCACAACCATCTGACCAGGCTGTTCGCCGACGAGACCGGCTCCACGGTGATCGGCTACCTCCGCCGGCGCCGGATGGCCCGCGCCCGGCACCTGCTCGTCTCCTCGACGCTCTCGATCCCGGCGATCGCCGCGTCGGTCGGCATCCCGGATCTGCAGGCGTTCAACAAGACCTGCCGCCGTGAGCTGGGCGCATCACCGCGCGCGGTGCGTAATGCCGTAGCCGGGACCGCCGCCGGAGGCTAGCGTGCGGGACATGTACAAGCTGATTCCGGCCGGGGACGCGCCGCAGTACGACGAAGAGGCCGAGCGGCGGTTCGTCGAGGAGTGGCCGGAGTTCATCTTCCACGACGCCGAGGTGCGCAAGTACTCCGAGCGGCGCAGGACGTACTTTCCCGAGTGGGAGTTCTACTTCGTGGAGGACGAGCGGCTGATCGCCGGCTGCTGGGGCGTGCCGCTCGCCTGGGACGGGACGGTCGCGGACCTTCCCGGCGGCTTCACGGATGCGCTGGCCCTGTCGGTCACGGCGTACGAGAAGGGCGTCGTACCGAACACCTTCGTGCTGATGGCCGCCGCCGTACGCTCCGACGAACAAGGCCGGGGACACGCCGCCCGCGTCATCACAGCCGTGCGCGATCACGCTGTCGCCCACGGGCTGGGCCAGGTGATCGCGCCGGTCCGCCCGACGCTGAAGGTCAGCTACCCGCTGACCCCGATCGAGACCTTCATGACCTGGACCCGCGACGACGGCCTCCCCCTCGACCCGTGGGTCCGCACCCACGTCCGCCTCGGCGCCACCCTGCTGGCCCCCGCTCCCGCCTCCCAAACCATGACCGGCTCCGTGGCCGACTGGGAGAAGTGGACCAAGATGCCCTTCCCCTCCACCGGCACCTACACCATCCCTGCCGGCCTCACCACGCTGGAAATCAACCGGGAAGCCGACACAGGCCGCTACACAGAACCCAACATCTGGCTCCGCCACGTCTAGGTTCTACTAGGTTCTACGCAGAATCGGCCATCGGGAAGGCGGTGGCGACGGCCGCGGTCCGGCTGTTCACCCCGAGCCGCTCGTAGATGTTCTCCAGGTGCTTGCGAACGGTGCCTTCGGCAACGAACAACCGGCGGGCGATCTGCGTGTTGCTGTGCCCGGCCGCGACCAGGCGCAGCAACTCCCACTGCCGGCTGGTCAGATCGGGGATGCAGGCACGGCGTCGTTCCAGGTCGCGGCGAATGTCGATGAGGTGCGGACGGAGCAGCTGCAGCAGCAGCCGCTCACGCTCCGAGAAACCAGGTCCGTCGGTGCGGAACAGAAGCAACCGGCGGTCCTCACCGTCGTGCTCCGGGAACGGCACCGCGATCTCGCTGTGTACCCCGTGCATCCGATCCCACAGGCCCTCCTCGCTGTTCACCAGCTGACGCGCGGACAGGTAGTCGGACATCATCCAGACGCTCTCGTGGTCACCCGTCCGCTGGGGCCGGCTACAGGTCATGTGCCGCCAGTACAGCTGCCAGAACAGGTCGTCCCATTGGTCGTCCGGCTCCGGAGGCAGGTCGGTCAGCTCCTCCAGGCCGATGAAGACCCGATCGCGCGGCCGGCTCACCTGGAACGTGATGTCGTCGGCCGGGATCAGCTCGCGGAGCGCGCGGAGCACCTCCCGCGGGAACTCCTCCCCGGCGCCGCCCCACCGCTGGTGATCGACGACGTCGAGCATCCGGCGCAGATCGCGTTCGGTCACCGTCAGTTGTTCCATGGCTGCCCTCCCCCCTGGGAATCAGCCTAGGCCCGATCCGCCAGGGGGCAATACGCCGAACTGCGTATGGCCCGCGGGGCCGGTCGCCGCAACGGTGGATAAGGGGCGGCACCGTGCCGCTCGTTCTCAGGAAGGAACGACCATGAAACTGCTCACTCGTCTCGCTACCCTGCTCGGCGCGCTGGTCCTGTCGGGCGTGGCGCTGGCCAGTACGGCGTACGCGATGCTGCCGCCTGATCCGCCGAGCGGTTCGGGCTCGTCGGCTGTGCCCGCCGTACTGCCGCCGGACCCCGCACCGTCGATCGTCCAGTCCGTCGGACCATCCACACTCCAGGTGCTCGGCCTGATGCTCTGCGCGGCCGTCTTCGCGGCGATCGTGACCGCCTTCGTCCTGCACCGCCCTCGCCTGCACGCGGCGTCGTGATCCAGGTCGCCGGCTCGATTACTGCTCGGCGCCGACCGCCAGAGCTGCCAGGCCGTGGTCGAGGATGCCTTTGACCACGGCCAGGGCGTAGGCCTCCTTCGGGCCGGTGAGGGCCTGATGGGACCAGCCGATGACGTCCTCGAAGGCTCGTACATGGCGGTAGTAGTGAATGGCTTCCTCGTCGAGCGTGTGCGGGCCGTAGCCGGTGAGGAAGGCGTCCAGGTGAGCGGGGGTCGTCGGGCCGACGTCGCCCATGCCGCCGAGCATGAACATCAGGTCCTGCTCGCGCGGTGCGTAGATGACGTCGTCCCAGTCGATCAGGTGCAGCCCGCCGTCCACGAGTACGTTGCCGAGGTGCGGGTCGCCGTGACACACCACACGCGGGCCGACAGGCTCGGGCGGGCGGTTGGTCCGCAGGTCGGTGAGGACATGCTCGTACGCCGCCCACACCGCCGCCAGCTCCTCCGCGACCTCACCCTGCGGCGTCTCCAGGCTGGTACGGACCTCCTCCGCGAGCGCCGGCGTACGGGCGTCGATGTGACTGTGCTTCGGCAACGCGTCCCGCAGCCGGTGCGGGGGCTCCGCGTCGTGCACCCGGCGCAGCAGTACGCCGTACTCCGACCACTGCTCGTCCGTGAGCCCCGTCTCCGCAGCCCGCGGACCGTCGATCCATGGCGTCACGGTCAGCCGCTTCTTCGCGTGCACACTCCACAGCCCGCCCTCGGCGGTACGGATCAGCTCCGGTACGCCGGGCAGGCCGCTGTCCGCGAGGAACGCCGCGACCTGATGCCCCGTGTTCGTCCCGGCACCGCTCCACTTCACGGCGTACACGTTGGTCGCCGTACTCGCCTTCCACACCTGCGCCGCGACATCCGCGCCGTACGCCACCAGCGAGAGCTCCACCGCCTCGAGCCCGAAGTCCGCCAGCAGCCACTTCCGCAACAAGGTCTCACCCACGCCCGCCAGCATGCCCGGCACCCGCCCCGCAAGCGAGCCGATTACCGGGCACGGCTGTGTGCTGGGTCACTGCCAAGCTCAGCGGTAGTTCACGAACTGTACGGCGAAGTCGTAGTCCTGGCCCTTGATCAGGGACTGGACCGCCTGCAGGTCGTCGCGGCTCTTGCTCGACACGCGCAGCTCGTCGCCCTGGATCTGCGCCTTCACGCCCTTCGGGCCCTCGTCACGGATCAGCTTCGAGATCTTTTTCGCGTTCTCCTGGGTGATGCCGGCGTTGATCGTCGCGTTGATCTTGTAGACCTTCCCGGACAGCTTCGGGTCGTCGGCCTCCAGGCCCTTCAGCGAGATGTGCCGCTTGACCAGCTTGTCCTTGAACACGTCGAGGACGGCGTTCACCCGCTCCTCGGTGTTCGCCTGCATGTCGATCGACTCCCCGGACCACTTGATGCCGGCGTCCACGTTCTTGAAGTCGAACCGCTGGCTGATCTCCTTCGCCGCCTGGTTCACGGCGTTGTCCACCTCCTGACGGTCCACCTTGTTCACGATGTCGAAGGAGGACTCCGAAGCCATGGCACTTCCTTTCCGATTTGCTGTCAGGGCCACTACCTGTTGTATCGTCTCCCACGCCGGTTCACGAACCGGCAGCACCCTGGCGGGTTGCCCGAGCGGCCAAAGGGAGCAGACTGTAAATCTGTCGGCGTATGCCTACGCAGGTTCGAACCCTGCACCCGCCACGAGTGCGATGGGCGACGTGTGTCGCGCACTTTACGTGCGCTGACCGCGTCGCCCTCGTCATTTGTGCGGCTTCGCTTCGCTCGCCGCGTTGCGGGGGCTCCGCCACCCGCACCCCCTTACGCCTTCGCTTCGCTCGGCTGCTTGGGTCGGGTTTGCTTGCTCGTCGCCGTCCGGGCTGATGGTCTCGTGTCGGGTGGCCTTCGCTTCGCTCGGCTGCTTGGGTCGGGTTTGCTTGCTCGTCGCCGTCCGGGCTGATGGTCTCGTGTCGGGTGGCCTTCGCTTCGCTCGGCTCGTGGGTTGGGTTTGGCTGCTGCTGACCATCCGGGTCCGTGCGGGACGTGGAGTGCGGTCCCTTGGCTCGGTTGGGGCGGGACTTGTCGTCGGCCGACTACGCCAGGTGATCGGTCGCGGTCAGGACCTCTGCGGCGCCTGGTCGCGGAGGAACGGGAGTAGGTGGGTGAGGGTCTCGGTGGGGGCCTCCTCGGGCATGAAGTGGCCGGCGTTTACGGGGGTGCCGGTGACGTTGTTGGCCCAGTGGTGCCAGATGTCGAGGGGGTTGCCGTACCACTGGGCTACCGCGCCGGATGGGTCCCAGAGGGCGAGGAGGGGGCAGGTGATTTGCCTGGTGCCTCGGTCTGCGGTGTCGTGGTTGCAGTCCGTTGTCGCGGCTGCGCGGTACTCCTCGCAGATTGCGTGCACGGTGGCGGGATCGTGGAAGTGGCGAACGTACTCGGCCCGGATCTCAGGCGGGAACGCGTCGTCGGCGGCCCAGGTGTCGAGCAGGTGGTTGACGAACGCTTCTGGTGCGCCCGCGATCAAGGTCTCGGCAATCGGCGCGGTCAGGAACGACCAGACCCAGTAGCCGAGCGCGAAGTCCTTGTCGGCACGTTCGAACGCCTCCAGCGTCGGCACGATGTCGAGTACGGCGAGCTTGGTCACCGCCTCGGGGTGATCGAGCGCCATCCGGTACGCGCACCGAGCGCCCCGATCGTGACCCACGACGGCGAAGGTGTCGTACCCCAGCGTCCTCATCGCGTCGAGCTGGTGCCGGCCGAGCGCGCGCATCGAGTACTCGCCGTCTGAGGTGCTGTCGCCGAAACCGCTCAGGTCGGTTGCGACCACGCTGAACTCGCCCGCCAGTACCGGCGCGACCCGATGCCACATGACGTGTGACTCCGGGAAGCCGTGCAGGAGCAGTACCGGTGGACCACTGCCGCCGCGCCGGCCGTGGATGGTTGCCCCGGGCACCTGTACGTCGAACTCCTCGAACCCCTCGATCATGCTGCACCTCGTACCCACCCGCCGGATGGTTCAGTCGATCCCGAAGGCGCCCGGGGTGATGCGCCGATGGGGGAGTTGCTCGGCTGAGTGGACGGGCCGGGCGCCGGGTGCGGGCCTGGCGGGCCCAGTTGGGTTGTGCAGCAGACGGCGGAGATGCTCCAGGTCGTCGTACACGGGCCCGTTGACGACCAGCGGGAGGCCGGTGGGTACACCCGAGTCTCGCCAGAGCTGGTGCGTACGGTCCAGGGCCTCGGCCAGCTGGTCCTGCAGGTGGGCTCGAGAGTCAGGAGTGCCGTGTCGGGCGTGGTGGTCCAGGGCGTCGGCCGTGTGGGTCAGGTGTTCCAGGGCGATCAGGCGTTCGGCCAGGAGGGGCTTGCCCGGCGGTTCGGCTGCCAGCGCGCGTACGGCTTGGCCGGCTGCGGCCTGGAGAGTGGGCGGGGCTTCTTCCGAGGCGGCGGCTGGGGGATTGGGAAGGGCAGCTTCGGCTCGGAGGGTCAGTTGGGTCATCAGGTAGCGCGTGATGGCTCGGGATTCCAGAAGTTCGGACTGGTTGACCGCGCGGACTGCCTTGTTGGTTTCGAGGTTCTCGTGGACGCCGAGTTCGCGGCGGCGGAAGAGGTAGCGGGCGGTGGGGGTCGCGGTCAAGGAGCCCGCGGCGCCCGCGGTGGTGAGGACCAGCGCTTGGGTGGGGATGTCGATCAGTTGGTCGAGTCCAACAACGCCCGCTACCGCGCCCAGGGAGCCTGCGGCTGCTTGTACGGCGTACGCGGACAGGGGAGCTCGGGCGACAGGTCGGGGCGTGGTCGGTGGCGTGGTTACTTGGGGGAGACCACGAGTGGAGAGGTCGTTGGGGAGACCTGCGAGGTCTTCCAGGTGGTCGGCCAGTTCGCGGAAGGCTTTGAGGCGGGGTTCTACGGTTTCGGCGAGGGCAGCGGCTTGGACTGCCTCCTGATGGGTTCGGGACCACTGTTTGGAGGCGTCCCGGGCCGGTTCGTCGCGGTTGAGGAAGTACTTGTCACCCATGGCGCCGGTGAGGGCACCCAGGAGGCCGGGGCCGGCGGCGGAGAGCGCGGTTTGGAGTTCCGGGCTGAGTGGGCCGGCGGTTTCGGTACGACGGCCGCCCAGCAACGCGCGGCGTGCCGTACCGGAGACGTTTTCGATCAGTTGGGCGGCGAGGCTGACGGTGAACGGTGGGGAGCCTGGTACGTCCGGTGAAGCCGGCGGCGTCGTGGTCTGGCTCGGCGACAAGGCGTTCAGGGCTCGGGCGAAGCGGGTTTGCAGAGCTGCCAGTTCGGTGGCCAACTGGTTGGTGTAGAGGTCAGGATCGGAGAGGCGCCGGCGTTCGGTGGCGTCGATTCGGCGGAGGCGGAATTCGAGCTTCTTCTTGTCCACCAGGCGATCGGCCAGAGACTTGGCCAGGGCCGAGGACGCGATGACCATTGCCGTGGACATCGCTGGTACGCCCAACGGCGTGAGAACGCCCGCCACCGCGGCGGTGGCGAGAGTCGGAACGGCGTGGCGGCGCAGGTAGTTGCGCCAGGCGGTTGCCATCGGCATCTTCTGCCGTGGCGGTGCCGTCGTCTCGGCGCCGTCCAGGAGCGCGCGGAGGCCGGGGTGGTCGTGATCGCGCTGGACACGTTCGGCGGTGTACGCCGGTTTGCGGCCGACGGCTCGGGCACGGTCGAGGCGACGTTCGGTGAACGAGCCGACGGCGGCGTTGACGACCGTGGGTACGGTGATGCCGAGGCCGACGAGCGGGTTCCCGGTGAAGACCGCGGCCGCCGTACCGATGACTGCCGAGGAGACGCCGGAACCACCGAGGGCCTTGGCCAGGTAACCGGTCTGGTCGACGCGTTCCTCCAGCGGGCGGCGGGACGGGTCCGCGGCGCCCTCGAGGATGGTGCATTCTTCCGCGGTGAGGAGGGTGCGGAGGAGTTTGGCGTTCGGCTGGCCGTCGGCTACACCCATGGTCAGGGCCAGGGCGCGGATCTTCTGGGCCTGGTTCGTGCCGCGGCCGCGTTGGCGGAGTTCGGCGCGGATGCCGGCGTCCGCGGGGCGTTGTACGGCGTCCACCTCGGGCCGGCTGGCCGGGCCGAACACGCGGTCGTCGGGTGTTCCCGGTCGCTGAAGAGCGGCGGTGGACTCGGCGAGCACCCGGGCGAGGACCGGGGCGACCTCGGATTCGGGCAGGCGGTCGGAGAGTTTCAGTACGACCGTCGAGGGCTCGAGGGAGTACTCCACCTCGACCCCCGGGCGGGTGGGGCCGACTTGCTTGATCACACGGATCGTGTTGTCGAGCGTGTAGACGCCGTTGCCCTCAGGGCGGATCTCGGCGTCAACGGCCAGCAGGCCAGGGGTGGACAGCAGACGTTCGGATTCCGCGTTGACCAGCACCCAGCCGGCCAGGGTTCGAGCCGTTCGGCGCCGTAGCCACTCCGCTGTCAATGGACTCCCTCGTCAAACCTGAAGTTAGGACAGCCTAACTTCAGGCCGATCTTGGCGCGCGGAGAGCCGGGGCTCTGTCACTATCGGCGGATGGCTGGACTACGGGAGTTGTGGGCCGAGGCGATCCCCGACGCCGGGGACCTTGCGGACGACCTGGTACGCCGGTACGGCGGCAAGCGGACCGCCTACCGGGACAAGTACCTGATCGCCGTGCTCACGGCGTTGGACGCACTCGAGCAACTCGCGACGGACCCGGTCGCGGTCCGGCTGGCTGCCTGGTTCCACCGGGCCGCGCATTCGGCGAACCACACCGCGCACGAGGACGCGCAGGCGTCGGCGCAACTGGCGGAGGAGCTGCTGCCGACGTACGGAGTCAACGCAGTACGGACCGCCGAAGTGGCGCGGCTGGTCCGGTTCACCGGCGGCGAGGGCGCCAACGGAGCAGTCCTGCAGGACGCGGTGAACGCCGTACTCGCTGATCCGCAGTACGCGACGTTTGCGTCCGAGGTACGGCGGGACAGCCGCTTCGACGTCGGCGTACGCCGTGAGGAAATCCGGGCGATGCTGGCGTCCGGG
>DASXXB010000150.1:0-15053 GCA_036503355.1 Kribbella sp.
CGGCGGCGCCGAGTCCGGCTCCGCCACCCTCGCCGAGATGACCGGCGACCTCCGGATGCCGCCCGGCGTCCTGGAACCGCTCGCCACCCAATTGGTTGCCGGCGGCTACTTGTCCGAAACGCTCGGCCACTACCGCTTCACAACGCTCGGCCTGGAGATGTTCCAGCGCTTCGTCGGCGCCTTCCGGGTCTGGATGCTCGACCACCTCGCCGACTGGGAACCGGAGAACTCCGAAGCCTTCTCCCACGCCGTGGACCGCCTCGCCGAACAGATGATCGACCAGGGCCAGTCCCTCACCACCGGCAAACACGCCCTCGCCACCGCCTGACTGCTCAGAAGCTGGGATACGGGCCGCCCTCCGGACGTACTGCGCTCAGGTTGAGGCCGGTGTTCCCGGTAGGGCCGCGGAGTTTCAGGCGGTTGTGCTCGACCCGGCCTCCTTCGCCTAGGACCGACACGACGGTCCAGGTCGTGCCGTCGAGCGGGAGGTCGGTTTCTGCGAGTCGCCGGTCCAGCAGGACGAGCGTCGTGCGGCCGTTGGTCAGTGTGAGAGTGTCGCCGTCGACGGTCCACGCAGGGTCGTGCACGAGGAAATCACAGAGCCAGTCGTCCTGCCTCTCGAACTCCGGACCGCATCCCATCCGGATCTGCACCTCGATCCGGGTTCCCGGTACCAGCGCCCGGTCCCGACCATCTTCACGCACCGCCACCGACCAATACGTCTTCCCGATCGGCGACCCTTCCCCACCGATCAAAGGCCCGTACACCACCGTCATCGCACACCTCCAATCCCGCGACCCTGAATCCACCGTATCCTCGCGCCATGGTGAGTGATGGGGTGCGGACCGTCGTTGCTGGTGGGGTCGAGCATTGGGTGCGGGTGGCGGGTGCCGGGAACTCCGGGGTGCCGTTGGTGCTGCTGCACGGTGGGCCGGGCGAGAGTTCGTACGGCGTCGAGCGGTCGGTCGGCGAGGCACTGGCGAAGGTGGCGCCGGTGGTGTTCTACGACCAGCGCGGTTGTGGACGTACGGCGCGGGCCGACACGTCGACGTACACGATGGAACGCCTGGTCGCGGATCTCGAGGAGTTGCGTACGGCGTTGGGCGCCGAGCGGATCGTGCCGTGGGGCGTGTCGTTCGGGTGCCTGCTGGCCGCGGAGTACGCCGTTGCTCACAGCAACCATGTGGACCGCCTGATCCTGCACGCGCCGCCGATCACGGACCCGCTGCACCCGGGTCTGTGGACGATGCGGCCCGGAGCTGTCGATCCGTTCCTCACGCCCGACGAGCGGACTGCGCTGCGCGCTCAGCTCGACGGCGTGACGGAGCCCATGCAGCGTACGGTCGCCGCGCTCGGCGCGATCGCCCAGAGCGCCAACGCGGCCCGGTTCTTCTACCACGACCCCGCGAACATCCCGCCCGACGACGAGAACGCGCCCGAGCCCAACCTGGAGATGGCGATGGCGTTGGTCGGCAACGAGCGCGTGGAACTCGCCGACGAGCTCGCCGCGCTCGACGTACCGACCCTGATCCTGGCCGGTCTCTGGGACCGGCACGTCGGGTTCGACATGCCGCGCGACCTGGCCGCTCGGCTGCCCCGGGCGACGCTCGAGATCTTCGACCGCTCGGCCCACTCGATCGACGAGGAACAGCCCGGCGAGTACGTCGAGGCGATCCGCAAGTTCCTGGCGCGGTGAGCGTCTTCTCAGCGGCCGAGTATCCGGGCCGCGGTCTCGCGATCGGTCGTGACGTCGACGGCGTACCGTTCTTCTCGTACTGGCTGACCGGACGCTCCCCCGCGTCGCAGGCCCGCGAACTCGTCGTACGCGACCGCGAAATCATCGTCCGCGACACGTCCGGAGGCCCGCTCGACGACCTCCGTCATTACACGGCGGCCATCCGCGGCGACGACTGGGTCATCGTCGGCAACGGCACCCAGGTAGCCGACCTGACCGCCGCCCGCGACCAGCAACCCGACCTCCAACTGGCCCTCCGCCAACTCACCTACGAACCCGACCCTCCAATCCGCACCCCCCGCATCACCGCGACCGCCATCATCACCAACACCGACCTCACCGACGTCATAGCCGGCTCAGCCCGCCCCCAACGCACCGCACCCGACCTCACCGAACACCCCTCGCTCTATGCGGCCCGCATCGCGCCGGGAACAGCCATCATCACCACGACCTACTCGGGCACCGCAGAGCAGATCATCACCAACGGCCACCCGGAAATCACCACGATCCCCGTCCCCTGGCCCGAACTCACCAACACCCTCTGGCAAGCCCTGCACCCCACCCTCAGGATCGCCGCCATCACAGTCCGGCTGAATACTCCAAGCTTCACCAACGTGGTCCTGCAGGCAAGATGAGTTCACGTGCGCTGGGCCCGCAGGCTCGCCGCACCGCACCACAGACCGCCGCGAAGGCCAAGAGGCACCTCAACTGCAGGTCCTCAACCGGCAGGACCAGCGCCAGATCGTCTGCGAAAGAGCGAGAGGTCATATCCGCTGCCTGTCACGCTGCTTCTCAACGTCTTCCCGTCAGCAGCCTTGAAGGTCAACTCGGTCAAGTCGATGCGCCCAGCTCTTGCGCGAGGTCAATGGGCCGCACGTAGTACGCCGTCGGCGCGCCACATCCGTGTTGTCGCTGCGGCGCCAGCCCGCAGGTCGCGGCGCCAGCCGCAGCTGAACGCCGGGTGGGCGGGAGCGCCGCGTTGCACGCGACGAAGGAGTGTGCGCAGCGGTGCGTGGGGTGTTATTCGTACATCTTGTCGAGTACGTCGGCGTATTGGGTTTCGACGTACTTGCGTTTGAGTTTGAGGCTGGGGGTCATCTCGCCGGACTCGATGGTGAGGTCGCGGTCGAGGATCGTGAATTTCTTGATGGTCTCCCAGCGGTTCAGGCCGGCGTTGAGTTCGTCGACGTACCCCTGGACCATGGCGCGCGCGGCGTCCGACGTGACGATCTCGGCGTACGGCTTGCCGGCGAGGCCGTTCGACGCCGCCCAGCCCTCGATCGCGTCCGGGTCAAGCGTCACCAGCGCGGACACGAAGTTGCGCAGGTTGCCGTGGACGATGAACTGGCTCGCGTACGGGCAGATCGTCTTGAAGCGTCCCTCGATCACCTGCGGCGCGACGTACTTGCCGCCGGAGGTCTTGAACAGGTCCTTCTTCCGGTCGGTGATGTACAGGAACTCGTCCTCGAAATGACCGATGTCGCCGGTGTGGAACCAGCCGTCCGCATCGAGTACTTCGGCGGTCTGCGCGGGCTGGTTGTGGTACCCGCTCATCACGCCGTCGCCCTTGATCAGGATCTCGCCGTCCTCGGCGATCCTGAACTGCGTCCCCGGGAACGCCGGCCCGACGCTTCCCAGCCGGTACTGCGAAGGCCGGTTCAGCGTCGATCCCGCCGACGTCTCCGACAACCCGTAGCCCTCGAGGATCAGCAGCCCGGCCGCGTGGAACCACTCCGCGAGCGACTTGTCCAGCGCGGCCGACCCGGACACGAAGAACCGGATCCGTCCGCCGAAGCGCGCCCGGATCTTCGACAGCACCAGCCGATCCGCCGCCGCGTACTGCGCTCCCAGCAAACCCGACGGCTCCCGCCCCGCCTGCCGTACGGCCGAAACCTTCGCACCGACCCCGAAAGCCCAGTCGAACAAGCGCGCCCGCGCACCTCCCTCGGACTGGATCATCGTCACGATCCGGGCATGCGCCTTCTCGAAGATCCGCGGCGCCGCTGCCATGAAGGTCGGTTGTACGACTGCCGCATTGTCGACAATCTTGTCGATCCGCCCGTCGACCGCGGTCGCGAACCCGATCTGGCACTGGACGGCGAGCAGCACCTGGCCGAACACGTGCGACAGCGGCAGCCACAGGAACTGCAGGTCGTCCGGCGACAGCACCCGCATCCCCTCGACCGCGGCGCCCTCGTACGTCCACACCGAGTGCGGCAGCCGCACACCCTTCGGGCGCCCTGTCGTGCCGGAGGTGTAAATCAGCGTGCACAACGTGTCCGGTTCAATGCCGGCAATCCGATCGTCGACAATCGACGGATGCTCGGCGAGATACGCGTCCCCGAGCATGTCGAGTTCACCAAGGCCGATCACCCAGTCGCCATCGCTCTCGAGCGGTGTGCCGTTCAGCAGCACGACCTTCCGAAGCGACGGGGTCTCGGAGCGGTGCTCGCGCAGCTTGTCGACCTGCCCGGCGTCCTCGGCGAACACCACTTGGACCTCGGCGTCGGCCACGATGAAGGCCACGTCCGAGGAGATTGTCGACGGGTAGATTGTCGACGTTGCGGCGGCCGCGAGTACGGCGGCGAGGTAGCACTCGATCCACTCGATGCTGGTGCTCGACGCGATCGCGACCCGCTGCTCCGGCTCGACACCGAGCGAGATCAGCCCGGCCGCGCGCCGCCGGGTGAGCGCCTCGGTCTCGCGCCAGGTCACCGACTTCCACTGCTCGCCGCGCGGGAACCGGAACGCCTCCCGCTCAGGAGTCGCCGCCACTCGTTCCAGGAACATCTGGGCCATTGTGGATTTGCGGTTGGAGAGAAGTGCGAGCTGGCCGGGATCGGCGACAGGCGTCATGACTGGCCTCCATCGGGGGTCAAGTAAACCGGAGAGTAATAGGTATCCAGACGCCTGACCATGGCACTCGCTTGCCCACCCGGACCTTCTCCATTACGTTTCCGCAACATGCGCATCCGGTCGGTGGTCGTCGCCGTACTCTCCGTCCTGCTCCTCGTGATCGCCGTCCCGGCCCGGGCAGTGACCCCGCCGGCCGAGTTCGGATCGGACTACGACGATCCGCGGACGCCCGCGCCGGCGGTCGCCGTACCGCACACCAGGCACTGCGAGGTGCAGATCGTCCGCAACCAGTTCAAGAACTTCGACCCGTACCGTTCGACGTACACCCCTCCGGCCGCGTGCGAGGGACCGTGGTCCAAGGTCGTGCTGCGGATGCACGGCGAGGTGAAGGGCGTCCAGTACGACCGGCTCGGTCACCTTACGATCGGCGGCGTCGGCGTCTTCCGTACGTCGACCCCAGAGCCGAGCGCCGACGGCATCGCGTGGGACGTGCAGAAGGACGTCACGTCGTACATCCCGCTGCTGCGGTCGCCGCAGCCCGTCGTGATGGAGCTCGGCAATGTGGTCGACGACACGTACACCGGCGTCCTCGACATCACTGTGACGCTCGACTTCTACACCACGGACCGCCACACTCCGGCTGCCAAGACCGCTGACGAAGTACTCCCGCTGCAGAACCAGATCCGCCAGGACTCCGACCTGATCGGTACGGCGACCCTGCCGCGCAACACGACCCGCATCCTCGGCGAGGTTTACGTCACCGGATCGGGCGGCGGCTGCGAGGAGTTCTGGGACACGTCCGCGCCGGCGTCGACCGGATACTCGTGCCCCGACGGATCGCCGTACCGGGAGGTTGATGTCAGCATCGACGGGAAGCTCGCCGGGATCGCCCTGCCGTATCCGTACATCTACACCGGCGGCTAGTCGAACCCGTACTCGTGGCGCCCGTCCCCCGCACCGCGCGCCTTCGACATCCTGCCCGTGACGTACGACCTCACGCCGTTCGCCGGACTGCTCACCGACGGCAAGCCGCACGAGTTCCGCGTACACGTCGACGGCGTACCGGCCGGCCAGTCCGGCTGGTTCACGGTCCCGAACCTGCACGTGTGGACCGACGCGCACCGCGCGCAGACGACGGGCGGCCTCACGTCGTACGCCGTCAGCCCGCTGACGAAGACCGACGACGTGACCGGCGCGCCGAACGAGGCCGGCTCGGTCAGCATGAGCGCGTCGCGCAACCTCACGATTAGTGGGTACGTCGACACATCGGCCGGCCGGATCCGGACCAGCGTCCGGCGTACGCTCGTCAACACGTCGAAGCACACGTGGGACGCAGGCGAGTCCCGCGACGCCCTGGACGCGAACTGGCGCGACACCGCGACCACGATCAGCAACGGTCGCGTCGAGCGCACGGACCTCGACTACGGCAAGAACGGCGTACTCACCTTCTTGCCCAATGCAACGATCCCCGGCGGGTACGACGTGGTCACCGACCTGTCGATCCACGACACGATCCGTACGCCGGGACTCACGACGACCGAGACGTACGACGGTCGCGCGTCCTGGATCTACGGCGTACCGCGGGACCAACGGCACGCCACCGGCACCCAGACCGTACGCTTCCGCGCAGTCGGCCACGGCTGCTACGACCACACCCTGACCGCGGTCAACGGCATCTACACCAAGGACTTCTACCGCTGCTGAGTCAGCGCTGGGCGAGGAGCTCGGCGATCTGGACCGCGTTCAGGGCGGCGCCCTTGCGGAGGTTGTCGTTCGAGACGAACAGGACCAGGCCGCGGTTGCCCGGGACCGACTGATCCTGACGGATACGGCCGACGTACGACGGGTCCTGGCCGGCCGCGAGCAGCGGGGTCGGGAGGTCCGAGAGCGCAACACCGGGAGCGGCACCGAGGATGTCAGTGGCCTCCGACGGCGTGATCGGCTCGGCGAACTCGGCGTGGATGCTCAACGAGTGCCCGGTGAAGACCGGCACCCGCACGCAGGTGCCGGCGACCGGCAGGTCCGGGATGTGCAGGATCTTCCGGCTCTCGTTGCGGAGCTTCTGCTCCTCGTCGGTCTCAAGGGTGCCGTCGGCAACGATCGAACCGGCCAGTGGGAGCACGTTGAACGCGATCGGGCCGGCGTACACCTTCGGCTCGGGCAGGGTGATGCCGTCGGTCCCGCGGGCGAGCTTGCCGCCGGCGGCGATCAGCTCGCGCGCCTGACCCTCGAGCTCGTCGACGCCGACGCCGCCGGATCCCGACACGGCCTGGTACGTCGAGATGACGAGGCGGCTCAGGCCGGCCTCGCGGTGCAACGGGGCGAGGACCGGCATCGCGGCCATCGTCGTGCAGTTCGGGTTCGCGACGATGCCCTTGGGGATCGTGTCCAGGTCGCCGGGGTTCACCTCGGAGACCACGAGCGGTACGTCCGGGTCCATCCGCCAGCCGGACGAGTTGTCGACGACCACGGCGCCCGCGGCGGCGACCTTCGGAGCCAGCTCCTTCGAGGCTGTCTTCCCGTTCGAGAACAGGGCCAGCTCAAGTCCGGAGAAGTCCGCCGTCGCGGAGTCCTCGACCACGATCTCCCGGTCGCCGAACGGCAGCGTCCTCCCCGCCGACCGCGCCGACGCGAAGAACCGCACCTCGTCCACCGGGAAGGAGCGCTCAACCAGCAACTCCCGCATAACCCCGCCGACCTGACCGGTAGCACCAAACACACCAACTCGCATGCGACCGAGCGTAATAGCTAGCCCGCCCCACCGCCCCCGAGTTCCACAAACCGGACCCCACCCCCTGACCAACCCCCACCCCCTCGATCCCCCACCTGAGCATGCCCCGGCCAACAACCGCCCTTCGACCAGTGCCGGCGCTCCGGGGCGAGGAGCGGGTGTCGCGTGGTGCTGGGCCGGGGTGGTGCTGGGCCGGAGGGGGCGCCGGCAGGGGGCGCGTGGGCACGAAGGGGCGCCGGCAGGGGGCGCGTGGGCGCGAAGGGGCGCCGGCAGGGGGCGCGTGGGCGCGAAGGGGCGCCGGGGTGGGGCGTTGGGTGGTTAGGCGTCGGAGGCGAGGGTGCCGCCGTTGGCTACGTCGGACTTTTCGATTTCGGTGAAGACGATGCGGACGGCTTCGCGTTTGGCGCCGAGGATGGCGATGGCGGAGTCGGTGACGGCGGCGACGAACTCGCGGCGCTGGTCGAGGGTGCGGCCGGAGAGGAGTTCGACGGTGATGTTCGGCATAAGGGGGTTCTCCTGGAGTTGGATGGTTCCGTGACGTGGGACAGTGTTTCAGAAACGTGCGAGGGTCAGGACAGGGTGGCCGCAGTGCGGGCAGTGCTCTCGTCGGGGTCGGTGTTCAGCGAGTCGACCAGTTCGCCGACGTCGGAGCGCTCTTCGGGCGCCAGCAGCCCGAGGCCGACGTACACCACCAGGGAAGTTGCCAACGGCAACGCGACGACCAGCGTCTGGTCGGTGGAACCGAAGCCCCACTTCACGATCGCCCAGGCGATCAGCCCGACCGCCCAGGACGCCAGCGCGGCACGCGACCCGCTGCGCCGGAACCACGGCAGCAGGCCGAGCATCAACGGGATCGCGATCGGTCCCATCGTCGCGGCGACCAGGTCGACGACGATCTTGAGGACGACGCCCTCGCCGTTGGTCGCGATCGCGATCAGCATGCTCACGGTGACGAACGTGAACGTCACGATCCGCGCCATCTTCAGCGTCGCGCCGTCGGTCAACTGCCGGACGCGAGGCACGAGCACGGGCGCCAGGTCCCGGGTGATCACCGACGAGATCGCGTTCGCGTCGGAGGCCACCATCGCCATCGTGTGCGAGAAGAACCCGGCCAGCACCAGCCCGATCAGGCCGCTCGGCAGCAGCAGTTGCGCCAGCTCGACGTACGACTGCTCCGGCTTGCCGGGGTGTACCAGCAACGGCGCGGCGCACATCGGGATGAACAGGATCAGCGGCCACACCAGCCACAGCACCGACGACAGCAGCGCCGACCGTTTCGCGGCGGTCCCGGACGGCGCGGCCATATACCGCTGCGCCAGGTTCCACATGCCACCGTTGTACTCGAAGGTCTTGATGAACAGGAACGCGATCAGGAAGACCGGCGTGTACGGCCCGTTCAGCGCATGCCCGTGCCCGGCCGGCAACTCGTCCCACATCTTCCACAGCGTCGGTACGCCGTCCAGGTGGTGCAGCACCCCGACGAACATCGCGACGCCGGCCGCGAACTGGATCACGAACTGCCCGAAGTCCGTGAGTACGTCGGCCCACAACCCGCCGAGCGTGGCGTACAGCATCGTCACCACGCCGGTCAGCAGGATCCCCCACCGCAGTGGCACGCCGGTGAATCCGTTCAGCAGTACGGCGATCGCGACCCACTTGGACGCGATGTCGACGACCTTCAGCGCGGCACCGGAGTACGCGAGCGCCTGCTGCGTCGGCAGGTTGTAGCGGCGCGCGAGGTACTCCAGCGGCGACACGACCCCGTGTTTCGCGCGCAGCCGGTTCCAGCGCGCCGCGAACAGGAAGGCACCGATGCCGACACCGACGCCGATCGTCATCGCCCACCAGACGTAGACGGTGATGCCGTACGAGTACGCGACGGCCGCGAACGCGACGAACATGACGGCGCTGTAGCCGGACATGTGGTGCGAGATGCCGGACAGCCACCAGGGGATCCGGCCTCCGGTCGTGAAGTAGTCCACGACGGTCTTGATCTTGGTCCGCGACCAGACCCCGATCAGCACCATCAACACGAAATAGCCGACCAGGACGGTCCAGTCCACTGCGGTCATCGGGGATCCTCCCAGGGGCGTTGGGCGAGCTCCAAACAAACCCCCAGCGAAGCGAGGGGGTGTTGCACGAGGTTCCATTGAACAGAACTGGGTGTCAAGATACGGAACCCGGAACATTTCGGGCGCCAGTTCCACGCCTCCAGAACGATTGACAGCGAGTTCTGCTCAGTAGAACCTTGTTCCGTGACTTTGCAGATCAGGCACGCCACCCATCCCGAGCAGCTGCCCGGCTTCGACACGGCCGCGCTGCGCCGCCACTACCTGGTGGACGACCTCTTCGTCGCCGGCGCCGTCACCGCGGTGCTCACCCACCACGACCGGATCGTGCTCGCCGGCGCCCGGCCGGCCAACGGCCCGCTGACGCTCGGCACCTACCCCGAGCTCCGCAGCGAGTACTTCCTCGAACGCCGCGAGGCCGGCATCGTCAACGTCGGCGGACCCGGCACGGTCACCGCGGACGGCACGAAGTACGAGCTGACCACCGGCGCCTGCCTGTACGTCGGACGCGGGGTCCGCGACGTGGTCTTCGACGGACCCGACGCCGCGTTCTACGTGTTCTCGGCGCCCGCGCACACGATGTACCCGACCGCGCAGATCAATCCGGGCGAGGGCAACCGGATCGAGGCCGGCGACCAGCAAACCGCGAACCGGCGGACGATCGACCAGTTCATCCATGCCGGCGGTGTGCAGAGCTGCCAGGTCGTGCTGGGGGTGACGACACTGCACGCGGGCAGCACCTGGAACACGATGCCCGCGCACACCCACGACCGGCGTACCGAGTGCTATCTGTACTTCGGCCTCCCGGAGACCGAGCGGATCGTCCATCTGCTCGGCGAACCCGAGGAGACCCGGCACCTGCTGGTCGCGGACCGGCAGGCGATCATCTCCCCCAGCTGGTCGATCCACTCCGGCTGCGGTACGTCGTCGTACAGCTTCGTCTGGGCGATGGCCGGCGAGAACCAGGCGTTCGGCGACATGGACGGTGTCGACGTACGGGATCTGCGGTGACGTCGTTCAGCCTCGAAGGACGCACTGCGCTGGTCACCGGAGCGCGGCGTGGGATCGGCGCGGCGATCGCTGCCGGGTACGCCGCGGCCGGGGCCGAGCTGATCCTGATGGCCCGGGACGCGGCGCTCGAGGAAACGCTCGAAGCGATCAAGCAGAACGGCGGCGGCGACGCGACCGTGGTGATCGCGGACTTCACCGACCCGGCTGCGGTCGCTGAAGCGGCAGCGAAGATTGTCGACAACCAGAAGATCGACATTCTGGTCAACAACGCCGGCACGATCCGGCGCGCGCCCGCCGCCGAGACGACGGCCGCCGACTGGCAGCACGTGATCGACGTGAACCTCAACTCCACGTGGGCGGTGACGCGGCCGGTCGGTGCGGCGATGGCGGAGCGGCGTACCGGGAAGATCGTGACGATCGCCTCCTTGCTGAGCTTCCAGGGTGGGGTCACGGTCCCGGCCTACACTGCGAGCAAGCATGCGGTGGCGGGACTGACCCGGGCGCTGGCCAACGAGTGGGGGCCGGCGGGTGTCCAGGTGAACGCGATCGCGCCCGGGTACATCAGTACCGACAACACCGCCGAGTTGCGCGCGGACCCGGATCGCGAGTCCGCGATCCGGCAGCGCATCCCGGCCGGCCGCTGGGGGCGGCCGGAGGACGTCGTCGGGGCCGCGGTCTTCCTGGCTTCGGAGGCGGCGGACTACGTGAACGGTCATGTCCTCGCTGTCGATGGTGGCTGGCTGGCGAGATAGGAGTGGCAGGATGTCCGACATGAGTTCGCCCTCGGCCATCGACAAGACGTTGATGGTGCTGGACGCCGTACTGGAGCACTCGCGGTTCACCGACGTGGTGAACGCCACCGGACTGGCCAAGTCGACCGTGCACCGGATCATGGCGTCGCTCGTCGAGCACGAGTTCGTCACCCAGGCCGACGACGGGTCGTACCATCCGGGGCCGAAGGCGCTGCGGCTGGCCGGTCACGCGCTGACGAACGTCGACCTCGCCACGGTCGCGCGTCCCGTACTCGCGGACCTCGTCGCGCAGACGCGCTGCACGGTGCACGTCGGACTGCTCAACGGCGACGAGGCGATCTACGTCGCGCGGCTCGACGGTCCGAAGCCGTACCGGATGCCGTCGCGGGTCGGCAAGGCGATCTGGCTGCACTGCACCGGCATCGGCAAGGCGCTCCTCGCCGAGAAGGACGACGAGGCCCTCGACGTGCACATCACGCGGACCGGTCTTCCGGCCCGTACGCCGCTCACGCACACGACCGCCGCCGCGCTGAAGGCCGACCTCGCGCAGATCCGCACGCGTGGCTACGCGCTCGACGACGAGGAGAACGAGCCCGGCATCCGCTGCGTCGCGGCCGTCATCCACGACCACACCGGCGCCGCGATCGCCGCGGTCAGCATCTCGACGCTGTCCCTCGAGCAGTCGATCGCGCAGGTGGCGTTGATGGCGCCGGCCGCGATCGAGGCGGCCCGCAAGATCTCGGCCGCCCTCGGCTACCCCGAGCCCACCAACTGACGCGCCGCCGCCCATCGCACGATCGGGACGAACAGCACACCGACGAGCGCGAACCACGCACCGAGCACGACCCATCCGGCAACCCCGAGACCGAGCGGCAGCAACGCCATGATCGACGGCGCAAGCATCGAACTCACCGACGTACTGGTGTTCCACACGCCTTGGTACTGACCCTGCGCCTGCTCCGCAGCGAGGTCGAAGCCGAGCAGGAACGAGCCGGACGACTGCAGCAACTCCCCCGCTGTCTGCACCAGCGCCGCGACGACCAGGACGGCAACTGCCACCGCTGCATCTCCCGCGGACGCCGTCGCGAACAGCACCATCGAGGCCAGCAGCAACAACCCCGCGGTCCTCGTCGCGCGGGCCGCAGTCGCGGTGTCGACAATCCCCCGCGACGCACGAACCTGCAGAACCGCGACACCGGCCGCGTTGACGATCAACGGGACGGCGGCCGCCCAGCGCGGCGCGTCGGTGTGCTCGACCACCCACAGCGGAATCGCGACGTCGATCACCGAGTAGTGGATCGAGATCGCGGCGTTGAGCGCCGACACCGCGAGGTACCCGCGATCGCGCAGCGCAATCCACACCGGTCCGTCGGTGCGAGGCTGGGGCGCCACCCGAGGTACGGCGAGTACGACGAGCGCCGCGATCACCCCGAGGACGACGTACAGAGCGAACATCAGCCGGTACGACGCCGGCGTACCGAAGGAGAGCGCGATCGCGCCGAGGCCGGCGCCCGCGGTGACGCCGATGTTGGTCATCGACCGCAGGTACGCACGGGCCGCAACGCGTTCAGGACCTTGGACGACGCCGGCGATCAGCGCGAAGCGGACGGCGTTCGAGCCCCGGTCGAGGATGGTCACCGCCGACGCGACCAGGAGGAACTGCCAGAACGAGTCGATCACCAGGTAGAGCAGCGCCAGGAGCGAAAGCAAAAGGCTGAGGACGACGAACAGCGTGCGTGGACCGCGGCGGTCGGCGACGTGACCGAACGGGATGCTCGCGAGGAGCCCGAACAGTCCTGCGACGGTGAGGCCGAGGCCGACCTGTGCGACGGGCAGGCCGACGATGCGGGTGAAGTACAGCACGCTGATCGTCATCAGCAGGCCGTTGCCGACCCGGCTCAGCAGGGTCGCCAGGGCCAACGGGCGTAGCGGGCCCGGAGCCGGCAGCAGTTTCCGCACCGGCCCATCATCGGCTATCTGCGACTAAGTCGCAATAAGCCCGCTATGCTCACCCGCGGTCCACGATGCGTTGCGCGTTCTCGCGAAGCTCGTCCATGAGATCGACGCCCGAGTCGAGCATCCGCCGCATCTTGACCGGGTCCTGGCCGCCGAACATGTCCGCGACGGTGACCTCGTGGTCCGGCGTACTGACGACCTCGATCGGGTCGCCGGCGCCGATCGTGCCCTGGCGCAGCACCTTCAGGTACGCGCCGGGCCGGCCGGCCTGGTGGAAGCGCTTGACCCAGTGCGGCTCCTGCATGCGGTGCTGGAACGTGATGCACGGGATCCGCGGCGCGCGCACCATCACCTCGACCTCGTCACCGATCCGCCAGATCTCACCGAGCAACGCGCCGTTCACGTCCAGGCCAACGGTTCGCAGGTTCTCGCCGAACAGACCGGTCGGGATCTCGCGGTCCAACTGCGCGGCCCACCAGCGTGCGTCCTCGTCGGCGTACGCGTAGAGCGCGAGATCCGGGCCGCCGTGGTTGTCGGTGTCGCAGACGCGGTCGCCCTCCAGCCCGAGCTCACGGACCCGCACCCGGCCGGACTGCGGGCGCTTGTCGATCGCGGTGAATCCCGTCCACTTCGGACCCGGAATCAGCTTCTCGACCACGTTGACCGTCAGCACCCGCATACCGGCATCCTCTCCCGGCGCCGCCGCGGACTCCACCGGTTTACCCGCGTTTGAGCGGCAGTACGGCGATGATCAGCAACGTCGCCGCGGTCGCCGCGACACCGATCCACGACGCCGCGCCGTACCCGGACTCGCTCGGGAAGACCCCGGTCGTCTGGGCGGCGAGGATCAGCCCGCCGAGCGCGCTGCCGGTGGAGAAGCCGACGCTGCGGACGACGGCGTTCACGCTCATCGCGCTGGCCGTCTCGGCCTTCGGTGTCACGGCGAGGATGACCGCGGGCATCGCGGCGGAGAACGCGCCGACGCCGAACCCGAGGATGCCGATGGCAACGATCGGCTCAGCCAGGTGCGAACGCGCGACCGCGAACAGTACGAACGCCGCCAGCACGACAGCAGTACTTGCTGTCAGCAACAACCGCGGGCCCAGACGGTCACGCCACAGCGGGACGAGGCGGCCCGCGACGAATCCGAGGATCGAGAACGGCACCAGTACGAGCCCTGCCTGGAACGTGTTCAGCCCGAAGCCGTACCCGGCCGCCGCGGGCGTCTGCACGTAGCGGGTGATGAGGCTGAACAGCAGATACATGCCGACGCCGCCGGTCAGCATCACGAGGTTGGCGGCAGCGATCGCGGGATGGCGCAGCAGCTTGATGTCGACGAGCGGGTGATCGGTGCGGAGTTCGAGGAAGGTCCAGCCCAGCAGAAGCAGCAGCGAGGCCGCAAGGATCGCGACAGCCAGACCGGCGTGGTCACGCCAGAGACCGGACTCACCGATCACCAACAGCAAGGCAGGCAGGGCGATCGCGAGCAGGACCGCGCCGCGGACGTCCAGGCGGGACGCCGGACGAGCCGGGGCTTGTGGGAGGGCGATGACGGCGGCGGCGAAGGCCAGCGCGGTGATCACGAGCCCGAGCCCGTACGCCGCTCGTACGCCGGCGAGGTCGGTCAGCAAGCCGGACAACGGGTAGCCGATCCCGATCCCCGCGGTCGACGCCACCGACAGCAACGCGATGGTCCGCGCGGACCGGTGTTCGTCGAGATGATCGCGCGCCACTGCCATCATCAACACCACCAGCCCGAGTCCGGACCCCTGCAACGCCCGGCCGATCAGCAGGAACGCGAACGGCAACGGGAGAACCGTCAGCAGACTGCCGATGACTTCCACCCCGAGCATCCCGAGTACGACGGTACGCCGCCGAGGCCCCGCGCCGAGCCGACCGAACACCGGTGTCGCGACAGCTCCGGCCAGCAGTGCGATCGTCAG
>DASXXB010000151.1:0-8912 GCA_036503355.1 Kribbella sp.
CGCTCAGCGATCCGCGCCTTCGGCACACCCTCAGCCGCCAACCTCCTGATCAGCGCCCAGTCCTCCAAAGTGATCACACTCCAATCGTCGAGTGCTCACTTTTCACCGCCGAAAGTGTTCAGTTTTCGAGCGCCGCCGACAGTCGTGGATTGGGGTTGGTTTGGCCGACCATTTCCCACGACTCGGCGAAGGATCCCGGGGCTCCGTGGCGGGTCCTGCTGGTGGGTGGGGGTTGGTGTTCGTGGTGGGCCCTGCTGGTGAGCGGGGGGGGCGTGTGTGTGGCGTATCCCGCCGCCGAGTCGTGGAGTTCGGCGCATCCCGCCACCGAGTCGTGGTGTTTGGTTCGCTACCTGTTCGCCGCGTCGTGGATTTGGGTCGGTTTCGCCGACCATCTCCCACGACTCGGCGAAGGATCCCGGGCTACGTGGGGGTCCTGCTGGTGGGTGGGGTTGGTGTTCGTGGTGGGCCCTGCTGGTGAGCGCGGGTTCACGTGTGTGGCGTATCCCGCCGCGGAGTCGTGGAGTTCGGCGCACTACCGGCTCGCCGAGTCGTGGTGTTTGGTTCGCCACCGGTTGGCCGAGTCGTGGATTTGGGTTGGTTTCGCCGACCATTTCCCACGACTCGGCGAACGCCCGGCTTACTCGCGCCCCGATGGGGCCGGGGTGATCCACCAGGTCGTGGGTTGGATCGTCAGACCTCGGCTCCCCCCACCAAAACCGCCGACTCGCGAACATCCGACCCCAGTTGCGCCGAGTCGTGGCGGATGGCTCTACCCCGGATCCGCGAGTCGTTGAAATCGGCTGGCGACACGCTCGGATTCATGGCCGAAATCCACGACTCGGCGGAGGGGTTTGCGCTGGCGTTCCCAACTGGGATGGGGCCGGTGGGGGTTAGGCGGTGGCGCGGATCGTGACAGCTAGGGAGGCTAGGTAGGAGAGGCGCGCTACTTCGGAGCCCAGGAACTCGGGGCCGCCGCGGCGGCCGATGACGAGGATCCGGCGGTCGGACTCCAGCGGCGCCGCGACCAGCACGGACTCCGCGAGGCCCTTGTGGTCCGGGGCCTCCAGCGTGGTCGCCTTCTCCATCGGCAGCCACTGACCGGCGATGTCGCCGAACTCCGGCGTGGCGCTGGTCTCGAGCGCGACCTTCACCTCGCTGCCGGTGCCGTCGAGCAGCGCCGCCCAGTCCGCGTGCAGGACGGCCGGGGACTGCTCGACCAGGATGTCGATCGCATCCGCGGGCGCGGACGTCATCTGCTCGACCGCTTCGAGGTCCATGTGCAGCCCGCCGCCGGCGCCGTACCGCGAGAACCAGATCACCTCGACGTCCGGGACGCTGTTGCACGCCGACACCAGCCGGTCCGGCAGCACGCCGGGCGGCAGGTCGACCACGATGTCGTCGACCGCGGTGCCGTTCTCGCGCCGGTGCTCGACGATCTCGATCGCGTGGATGTCGGCGTTCACCTCACCGAGGGCGGTCGAGACCGTGCCGAGCGAACCCGGGCGGTCGGGGATGATCAAGCGCAGCAGGAACACCGAACGATCATCTCCCAGCCGATCACCTTGCGCGTAACGCCTTGTCGCCGCCCATGTTACAGAGCGGTAGGGACAGACACGCCCACGCATCTCGACGGGTAGTTGTCCACAGCCCGGGAGGCGCGGAAACGTAGCTGTCACAGCGGCCCACTAGGATGACCGGTGTGCGGCGGAACACGCCGCGGAAGTCCTGCGAACCATTGGATCAGTTCATGCCATCGATTACCCGCGAAGAGGTCGCGCACCTGGCGCGACTGGCGCGGATCGAGCTCTCCGACGACGAGCTCGACCACCTCGCGCCGCAGCTCGACCAGATCATCACCTTGGTCGGGCAGGTCAGCCAGGTGGCGGCGGACGACATCCCGCCGACCTCGCACGCCCTGCCGCTGACCAACGTGATGCGCGCGGACGAGAACGTCCCGTGCCTCACGCCCGAGCAGGCGCTGTCCGGCGCGCCGGCCGCGGAGGAGCAGCGCTTCCGGGTGCCGCGGATCCTGGAGGAGGACTGACCATGCCTGATACGAGTACCGACCTCACCAGGAAGACCGCGGCCGAGCTCGCGGAGCTGATGCAGTCCAAGCAGGCCAGTTCGGCCGAGATCACCCAGGCCCACCTGGACCGGATCGCCGCCGTCGACGGTGACGTGCGCGCGTTCCTGCACGTGGACACCGAAGGCGCGCTGGCGCAGGCGAAGGCGGTCGACGACAAACGTGCGGCGGGGGAGCAGCTGTCCCCGCTGGCCGGTGTCCCGCTGGCGCTGAAGGACGTGCTCACCCAGGAGGGTGTGCCGACCACGGCCGGCTCGAAGATCCTCGAGGGCTGGAAGCCGCCGTACGACTCGACGGTCGTGAAGCGGCTGAAGGACGCCGGGATCGTGATCCTCGGCAAGACCAACATGGACGAGTTCGCGATGGGCTCCTCCACGGAGAACTCGGCGTACGGCACGACCCACAACCCGTGGGACCTGACCCGGATCCCGGGCGGTTCCGGCGGTGGTTCGTCCGCGGCGATCTCGGCGTACGAGGCGCCGCTGGCGATCGGCACCGACACCGGCGGCTCGATCCGCCAGCCGGGTGCGTTCACCGGGACGGTCGGCGTCAAGCCGACGTACGGCGGCACCTCGCGGTACGGGCTGATCGCGCTGGCGTCGTCGCTGGACACGCCCGGTCCGTGTGCCCGTACGACGCTCGACGCGGCGCTGCTGCACGAGGCGATCGCGGGGTGGGACCCGATGGACTCCACGTCGATCAACCAGGACGTCCCGCCGGTGGTCGTGGCGGCGCGCAACGGCGACGTCGCCGGCCTGCGGATCGGTGTCGTCAAGGAGCTCGGTGGTGAGGGCTACCAGCCGGGCGTCGAGGCCCGGTTCCACGAGGCGGTCGAGCTGCTCACCAAGCTCGGTGCCGAGGTGGTCGAGGTCTCCTGCCCGCACTTCCAGTACGCGCTCCCGGCGTACTACCTGATCCTGCCGAGCGAGGCCTCGTCCAACCTGGCCAAGTTCGACGCGATGCGGTACGGGCTGCGCGTCGGCGACGACGGCGAGAACAGTGCCGAGAAGGTGACCGCGCTGAGTCGCGAGGCCGGCTTCGGCGCCGAGGTCAAGCGCCGCATCATCCTCGGCACGCACGCGCTCTCCAGCGGGTACTACGACGCGTACTACGGCCAGGCGCAGAAGGTGCGGACGCTGATCGCCCGCGACTTCGCGAACGCCTACGAGCAGGTCGACGTGCTGGTGTCGCCGGCCACGCCGACGACCGCCTTCGCGATCGGCGACCGGATCGACGACCCGATCGCGATGTACAAGAACGACCTCTGCACGATCCCGTCCAACCTGGCCGGCAACGCGGCGGCGTCGTTCCCGTGCGGTCTCGCCGACGAGGACGGCCTGCCGGTCGGCTTCCACGTGATGGCACCGGTGATGCGCGACGACCTGTGCTACCAGGTCGGTGCCGCGCTGGAGGCCGCGCTGGCCGAGCAGTGGGGCGGCGTACTGATGACCAAGGCTCCGGAGCTGGAGGTGACCCGATGACTGCCACGGTTCTCGAGATCGACGACGCCCTGGCGCAGTACGACCCGGTGATGGGCCTCGAGGTCCACGTCGAGCTGAACACCCGGTCGAAGATGTTCTGCGGCTGCCCGACCGAGTTCGGCGCCCCGCCGAACACCCAGACCTGCCCGGTCTGCCTCGGCCTGCCCGGCGCGCTGCCGGTGGTGAACGCCGCCGCGGTCGAGTCCGCGATCCGGATCGGGCTGGCGCTGAACTGCGAGATCGCCGAATGGTGCCGGTTCGCCCGGAAGAACTACTTCTACCCGGACATGCCGAAGAACTTCCAGACCTCGCAGTACGACGAGCCGATCGCGTTCAACGGCTGGACCGAGGTCGTCGTCGACGGCGAGACGTACCGGATCGAGATCGAGCGCGCGCACATGGAGGAGGACACCGGGAAGGCCACCCACGTCGGCGGCGCGACCGGCCGGATCCACGGTGCCACGCACTCGCTGGTCGACTACAACCGGGCCGGTATCCCGCTGATCGAGATCGTCACCAAGACGATCGAGGTGCCGGGGGAGAAGGCCGCCGCGGTGGCGCGCGCGTACGTCGCGATGCTGCGCGACCTGCTGATGGCGCTCGGTGTCTCCGACGTCCGGATGGACCAGGGCTCGCTGCGCGCCGACGTCAACGTGTCGCTGAAGCCGTCCGGCTCCACGGCGCTGGGCACCCGCACCGAGACCAAGAACGTGAACTCGTTCCGCTCGGTCGAGCGCGCGGTGACGTACGAGATCACCCGGCAGGCGGCGGTGCTGTCGTCCGGCGGCAAGATCCTGCAGGAGACTCGGCACTGGCACGAGGACACCGGCATCACCACGTCCGGCCGGGAGAAGTCCGACGCCGACGACTACCGGTACTTCCCGGAGCCCGACCTGGTCCCGGTCGCACCGTCACGCGAGTGGGTCGACGAGCTGCGCGCGACGTTGCCCGAGGCCCCTTCCGTACGGCGGGCACGGCTGCAGGCGGACTGGGGGTTCACCGACCTCGAGATGCGCGATGTCATCAACGGCAACGCGCTGGAGCCGATCGTGGCGACCGTCGAGCTCGGTGTCACGCCGGCAGCTGCCAAGAAGTGGTGGCTCGGTGAGCTGGCCCGCTCGGCCAACGAGTCGGGTCAGGAGCTGGACGCACTGGGCGTCGGACCGGCCGAGGTCGCCGAGGTGCAGAAGCTCGTCGACGACGGCACGCTGAACGACAAGATCGCGCGGCAGGTGTTCGAGGGTCTGCTCGCCGGTGAGGGGACGCCGGCGGAGATCATCGAGAAGCGCGGGCTGGCGCTCGTCTCCGACGACTCGGCCTTGCTCGAGGCCATCGACCGCGCGATCGCCGCCAACCCGGACGTGGTCGAGAAGGTGAACTCCGGGAAGCCCGCGGCCGCGGGTGCGCTGATCGGTGCGGTGATGAAGGACATGCGCGGCCAGGCCGACGCCGCCAAGGTCCGCCAGCTGCTGAACGAGAAGCTGGGCATCTGAAACAGCTGAGGTGCCGGACCCGGTCCGGCACCTCAGCTGTTTTCAGGCGGCGTCGCGGTGTGCTTCGGCCGGCTGCGCGTCCGCGATCACGCTGCGCTCGACGCGGCCGTCGTCGACGTCGGCTGCGTCCGCGAGCAGGGTCTGTGCGATCGACAGCTCGTCACTCGGGCAGCGGACCTCGTAGCGGGTCGGCACGATCTCGGTGCTGATCAGGTCGGGCCGGTTCCGGACGAGTCCACGGAACAGTCCCCACAGGGCTCCGACGAGTACGCCGTACACGAAGCCCCAGAGCACGACCGCGAAGGCGCTCAGCGTCGTCGCGGCGACGAGCGTGACGAAGACAGCCGCCAGTACGCCGAGGAGTGCTCCCCGCAGCGCTCCGGTTCCGGTCATCCGGACGACCGGGACCACTCTGCGTCTGCTGGCCTGCCGGAGTCCGGCGCCGACGATTTCCAGGTTCGCCGCGTCCATCCCGTAGCTTCTCAGGTACTCGACCGTTCGCTGAGCATCGTCGTACCTGCTCGTTGCTGCGATCACACTGCTGGGGACGCCAGACGCCTGGCCGGTCGGCATACCGATCTCCTCCTCGGGTCATTTTCTTCCAACAAGTACCAGACGGCCCCAAGGCTGAAACGGTTGACCGGTCAGGATGTGCCGATGGTCACGCGCAGGATGCGGTCGTCGCCGGCCCGGGGCCGGCCGCGGCCGTCGGTGTTCGACGTGGTGACCCACAACGAGCCGTCCGGCGCGGGCTCGACGGTGCGCAAACGCCCGTACTGGTTGGTGAAGAACGCCTGCGGCTCCCCGGTTCGTTTGCCTCCGGCAACGGGTATCGCCCAGAGCCGCTCGCCGCGCAGCGACGCCATGAACACGTGGCCTTTGGCGAACGCGATGCCTGACGGCGACGCGTCGGCGGTGTGCCACTGCGCGATCGGGTCGGTCATCCCGTCGAGCTGGCTGATTCCTTCGGCGGCCGGCCAGCCGTAGTTCGAGCCGGGGGTGATGGCATTGAGCTCGTCCCAGGTGTTCTGCCCGAATTCGGCGGCGTACAACTGGTTCCCGTCGAAGGCCAGGCCCTGGACATTGCGGTGGCCCTTCGTGATCCACACCCGCCCGTCGGGGTTGCCCGGCGCGGCCTTGCCGTCGGTGGTGATGCGGAGAATCTTCCCGCCCAGCGAGTCGTCGTCCTGCGAGTTCGGCCGGTCCGAGCCGTCACCCGTCCCGGCATACAGGAAGCCGTCCGGCCCGAACCGCAACCGCCCGCCGTTGTGGATCGCCGCCTTCGGGATCCCGTCCAGGATCACCTGCTGGCCGGACAGTTTCCCGTCTTGGTAGGTGATCCGCGCGATCCGGTTGTCGTCGTCGCCGGAGTAGTACACGTAGATGAACGGCTTCCCCGGATACCCCGGATCCACCGCCACCCCCAGCAACCCACCCTCCGCCGACGACCGCACCCCCTCCACGGTCCCGACGTCACTCACCCGCCCACCGGCAATCCGCTTGATCTCCCCAGAGTCCCGCTCCGCCACCAACGCGCTCTTGTCCGGCAAGAACGCCAACCCCCACGGCACTTCCAGACCACTGGCCACCGTCGAAGCCACGGTCAATTTCACCGCTGCCGACGGTGCCGCCGTGCCCGTAGCCATCGGCGCCGTCGTCGACCCGCTGCTGCTCGGTCCGCTGGTGCCCGAGGAGTCCGAGCATCCGGCGGAGAACGCCAGCGCTGCCACCACGACCGCCGCCCGCCGCCTGACCATCGACACTCCTTTGCTCGCTTCTGCCCAGTACCTCGCTTCTGCCCAGTACAACGCCGCAGGTCAGGTGCCGGTTCAGCTGCCCCAGGTGGGGCGCAGGGGGAAGTGGGAGTTGCCTCGGTTGTCGGGTTTCACGGCGAGGACCTGGTGGAGTTGGATGGTGTTGTGTTCGAAGCCGGCTCGGCTGGCTGCCAGGTAGAGGCCCCAGATCTTGGCGGTGGCGTGGCCTACCTCGGCGACTGCTTCGTCCCAGTGCTTGACGAGGTTCTCGTTCCAGGCGGTGAGCGTGAGGGCGTAGTGCTCGCGGAGGTTCTCCTCGTGGCGGACCTCGAAGCCGGCGTCCTGGGCCTCGGCGATGATCCGGCCGGAGCCGATCAGCTCGCCGTCGGGGAAGATGTAGCGGTCGATGAACGCGCCGGTGTTCCGGAACTTGTTGTCCGGCCGGGTGATGCAGTGGTTGAGCAGCCGGCCGCCCGGCTTCAGCCGGTCGTGCAGGAAGCCGAAGTACGACGGATAGTTGCGGACGCCGATGTGCTCGGTCAGGCCGATCGAGCTGATCACGTCGAAGTCCCGTTCGGGTACGTCGCGATAGTCCAGGTACCGCACCTCGGCGCGGTCCTCCAGCCCCTCGCGCTTGATCGCCTCCTGCGCCCACTCGGCCTGCGCCGCGGACAGCGTGACGCCCAGGGCCTGGACGCCGTACTCGCGGGCCGCGTGCCGGACCATCCCGCCCCAGCCGCAGCCGACGTCGAGCAGCCGCATCCCGGGCTTGAGGTCGAGCTTGCGCGCGACCAGGTCGTACTTCTCGAACTGCGCCTCTTCCAGCGTCGCGTCCGCGGTCGGATAGACGGCGCAGGTGTAGGTCATCGACGGCCCGAGCACCCACTCGTAGAACGTGTTCGACACGTCGTAGTGGTGGTGGATCGCGGACCTGTCCCGGGCCTTGGAGTGCCGCAGCCCCTCGAACGTACGACGCCATTTCGGCAGGTGCTCCTGCGGCGGCGGAGGCGGTGGCTTCAGGTGGCTCCAGCCGAGACCGCGCAGGATGCGCAGCGCCTCGGCCGCCTTCGGCCGGTGGAAGTGGAACCGGTCCAGGATCAGCCGCATCAGCTCGTACGGGTTGCCCGGGTGGACGCCGGTGATCTCGAGATCACCCATCACGTACGCCCGTACCATTCCGAGGTCGCCCGGTGCGGTGAGGATGTAGGACAGTCCTCGCTCGTTGGCGAGGTGCATATGGATCGGGGAGTCCTCGGGTCCGGCCGCACTCCCGTCGTACGCCGAGAACCGGAACGGCAACCCGTCCGGCAGCACGGTCGTGAGGGCTTCGGCGATCGATACCTGAGTCGCGAGCGTCGTCATCGGCGCGTCACCGCCTTTTCGTAGAGCCCGGTGAGTCGGGCGTCCGGGTCGTAGCGTTTCTTCACTTCGGTCAGGGCCGGGACGTTGTAGAGGCGGTCGAACGTCTCGCGGTCGTAGTACGCGTCGGAGTACAGCGACTTGTGGCCGCCGAAGTCGCTGACCGCCTGCTCGATTCGCCGGTTGACGTCGCCGTCGGCGGCTCCGGGAGCGATCGGCACGGTGCCCCAGAAGCCCACGTTCACGTAGGTCTCGCCTGGTTTCAGCGGATACAGCGGCCAGGCCTCGGAGCCACGCAGCCGCAACGGGCACAGCCAGACCGGCCGCATCCCGACCTCGGCGTCGAACCAGCGCAGGAAGTCCGCGAGTCGCGCGACCGGGATCTCGACGTCCTGTACGACGCGTTCGCGGTCCGGCTGTCCGCGCCGGCGATTGATCCGGGCCGCGAAGTGGTGCCGATTCTCGAAGCCGACGATCTTGTGGAACACGTCGCTGCGACGCCAGCGGCGGGGCCACAACCGCCGTACGACGGGTTGCTGGGCACCGAACGCGGCGGAACACCAGAACCAGTCGGTGTCCCAGCGCCACAGGTAGTCGTTGGCCGTGAGGAAGTCGGTCGATCGTTGCTGGATCGACTTGTAGAAGATCTCCTGACCGGTGTAATCACTGGTCCGTACTGCGGCGTCGCTGTTCCGCCCGAGCGTCAGATAGGCCTCGTCGGGGGTGAAGACGACGCCGTCGA
>DASXXB010000152.1:0-3044 GCA_036503355.1 Kribbella sp.
GACCGCGCACACCAGCGCCGCCGCGACCGCGACCGGGGCGTTGCCACGGGAACCCGTGAGTACCTCGGAGATCTGCCCGCCCGCGGACGTCAGCGCCAGCACGGCGAGCAGCAGGCACATCGCACCCAGCCCGGCGGAGATCACCGCGGCCACGGTCACCTGCTTCGGCGCGACGACCGGTCGGTCGTCATACGGGTCCGGAACGCCACCGAACAACCCGCTGTACGGCCCCGGCCCACCGACCGGCTCGTCACCACCCTGCCCAGTCATCAACTTCCTTCCACGACTCCCCCGATCCTCCCAGATCATCCAAATCCCTTGCCCGGCGCGGCCCGCGAAGTGACAGTCGTCGCATGAACACCTTTGAACTGCGCACCGGCGCGGACCCGACCCTCGAGGAGCGCGTCGTCGACGGGCTGGTCGAGTTCAACAAGTCCCGGTCGGCGATGGTCCGCGAGCGGTTCGATCCCGCGAACCTGAAGCCGGAGCCGGTGCAGGTGTTCGCGCTCACGCCGGACGACGAGCTGCTCGGCGGATGTGTGGGCCGCGTCGAGCGGGTCTGGCACTGGCTGACCATCGACACGGTCTGGGTCGACGAGGCGTGCCGCGGCCGAGGGATCGGGGGGTGCGCTGCTGCGTTCGATCGAGCAGGCTGGGCGGGAGCGCGGCTGTCGATGGGTGGAGGTGACGACGTTCGACTTCCAGGCTCCGGACTTCTACCGAAAGGCGGGCTACGAGCAGTACGGCGTCAAACCGAACTATCCGCCCGGTCACGCCAACTACTTGTTCCGCAAGGACCTCTAGGACACGGTGATGTCGAGGTGCGGGAAGCCTTCGAGCGGGGCGAGGGCGGGGATCGGGCGGAAGTGCACGGTGGTCCCGGTGGTGCCGTCGGACTCGATCGGCTCCAGTCCCGTCACCGGTACGCCGTGCTCGTAGCGCTGCGTCCAGGAGCCGTTGGTACGGCGGTTCGTGTGCACGAGCCATTCACTGAGGGCCGCGACCACCGACATCCCGCGCCGCGGGTAACCGTCCGGCAGCAGTGGCGCGGAGGGATCGTCGAAGAATCGCAGATCCTTCGTGGCCATGACAGGCTTCTTCACGACATTCCCGTGCTCGTCGACCCGGGTGTCGGTCCCGCGCCCGTCGTCCGTGACCGCGATCGAGCCATCGGCGTACAACTCGACAGAGCACCGCCTGCGGGTCCCGGCCGACTCCGCCTCGTCCTCCGGGTACGCGAGCACCTCGAGCAGCAGATGCCGTACGCCGCCGGGCGCATACCGCTCGGGATCGGCCAGGATCGCGTCGAGGTGCGCCCGGTCGACCGAAGCCGCCCAGTCGTGGGTCGTGTTGATCCAGTCAGCCCGTGAAGTCACAATCCATTCTCCCCGATTCCTTTCGCCCGCGCGCCTGGTCTACACACCGGACGAGAGGAGAATCATGCGCAAACTCATTGCCTCGACCCTGATCACCCTCGACGGCGTTGTCGAGGATCCGGGCGGCTTCGGCGGTACGTCGTTCGGCGGCTGGGCGCAGCCGTACTTCCAGGACGAAGCAGTCCGGCTGTCCATCGAGAAGCTCGCGTCCTGCGACTACTTCCTGTGCGGACGCCGTACCTACGAGATGTTCTCGGCCGCCTGGGGCGACGCAGAAGGACCGTACGCGGACCGGCTCCGCGAGCTGCCGAAACTTGTTGCCTCCCGCACCTTGACCGGCGACCTGACCTGGAACGCGACGCTCCTGGACGGCGACGCGATGGCCGCCCTGAAGCAGATCAAGGAGGAGGACGGCGGCGACATCATGATGTACGGGAACCCGGCGTTGCTGAACGACCTGCTGGAGAACGGCCTGGTCGACGAGCTGGACCTGATGGTGCACCCGCTCGTGCTCGGCACCGGCACGAAGCTCGACGGCCCACGCACCGAGCTCAAACTGACGGCGCAGCACACCCTCGAGTCAGGTGTCATCGCGCTCAGCTACGAACCGGCATGAGAAAAGGGGCCCGGCATGAACCGGGCCCCTTTGCTTGTCAGGCGACTTCCAGGGCGTCCTTGGACTCGTTGAGCGTCACCTTGACGGTTTCGCCGTCGCGGACCGAGCCGTCGAGCAGACCGCGGGCGAGCTCGTCGCCGATCGCGGACTGCACCAGCCGGCGCAGCGGGCGGGCGCCGTACACCGGGTCGTACCCGGTCATCGCCAGCCACTCCATCGCGCCTTCGTCGACCTCGAGCGTGATCCGCCGGTCGGCGAGCCGCTTCTGCAGCGAATTGATCTGCAGCCCGACGATCTGCGTCAGCTCCTCGCTGCCGAGCGCGTCGAACAGCACGATCTCGTCCAGCCGGTTGATGAACTCCGGCTTGAACGACTGCCGCACCACCGCCATCACCTGGTCGCGCTTGACCTTGTCGTCCAGCGACATGTCGGCCAGGTACGTCGAACCCAGGTTGCTGGTCAGGATCAGGATCACGTTGCGGAAGTCGACCGTACGGCCCTGGCCGTCGGTCAGCCGGCCGTCGTCGAGCACCTGCAGCAGGATGTCGAAGACCTCGGGATGCGCCTTCTCCACCTCGTCGAGCAGGATCACGGAGTACGGGCGACGGCGGACGGCCTCGGTCAGCTGACCACCCTCCTCGTACCCGACGTACCCGGGCGGCGCACCGACCAGCCGCGCGACGCTGTGCTTCTCGGAGTACTCCGACATGTCGATCCGGACCATCGCCCGCTCGTCGTCGAACAGGAAGTCCGCGAGCGCCTTCGCCAGCTCGGTCTTGCCCACACCGGTCGGGCCGAGGAACAGGAACGAACCGGTCGGCCGGTCCGGGTCGGAGATGCCCGCCCGCGCCCGCCGTACGGCGTCGCTCACGGCCTTGACCGCCTCGCGCTGACCGATCAGCCGGCGCCCCAGCTCGTCCTCCATCCGGAGCAGCTTGCCGGTCTCGCCCTCGAGCAGCCGGCCGGTCGGGATCCCGGTCCACATCGCGATCACCTCGGCGATCTCGGTCGGGCCGACCTCCTCGTTCACCATCGCTTCGGGGCCTTCGGCA
>DASXXB010000153.1:0-21708 GCA_036503355.1 Kribbella sp.
GCTGCAGGGGTACGACAGCTTCGCGATGCAGAGCGACCTGACCATCGTCGGGTCCGACCAGCTGTTCAACGAGCAGCTGGGGCGGCACTTCCAGCAGCGGCTGGGCGCCGCTCCGCAGGTCGTGATCACGACGACGATCACGCCCGGGATCGACGGTCGCGCCAAGCAGTCGAAGTCGCTGAACAACTACATCGGGCTGACGGACAGCCCGCGGGACAAGTTCGGGAAGGTGATGAGCATCCCGGACTCGCTGGTCGAGGCGTACGCACGGGTGTACACCGAGCTGCCCCTCGAAACAGTCGCCGCGCTCGCGGACGCGACAGGACCGGCTGCCCGCGACGCCAAGCTCCGCCTCGCCGCTGCGGTCGTCACCCGCTACCACGGCGCCGGAACCGCAAAGGCCGAGCTCGCCGCGTTCCGGCGTACGTTCACCGACCGCACCGAGCCGGATGAGATGCCCACGGTGGTGGTTGCCGGCACGGCGACGGTCCTCGACCTGCTCCGCGCAGCGCACCCGGACGCCAGCAACTCGGAGCTACGCCGACTGCTCCGCCAGGGCGCGGTGATGGTCGACGGCGAACGTGTGGGTGATCCGACTGCCGTCGTCGACCTCAGCAACCCGGTGGTTCTGAAGTCCGGCGCCCGTAGCTGGCACCAGGTGCGAGCCCACCAAGCCGACCTTCGAGCTGAGCCGAAACGAGGCTCCGTCGACCCCAACTGTGGCACGGTGAGGCGATGACGATCCTGATTACCGGTGCGACCGGGAATGCCGGTGGCGCGGTGGCGCAGTCGCTGGCGGAGCAAGGCGTCCCGGGCCGGGCACTGGTCCGGGCCACGACGCAACTGCCGACCGGCATCGAGCCGGTGTACGGCGACCTCAACCGACCGGACACCTTCGTGGACGCGCTCCCCGGCGTGACCGCGATCTTTCTGCTCAGCGGGTACGACCGGCTCGACGAGTTGCTCCGGAACGCAGTGCGTGCCGGAGTGCGGAAGGTCGTCGTACTGTCCAGCAGTTCACTCGACGGTGAGGTGACGAACGCGGTCGCCGCCTACCACCACGCCACCGAGGAGGCAGTCCGGGCAGCCGGGCTGGAGTGGACCTTCCTGCGCCCGAACTCGTTCATGTCGAACACCCTGCGCTGGCGCGAGCAGCTCCGCGCCGGCGACGAGGTCCGCGTCCAGTTCCCCGACGTACCGGTGTCGACGATCCACCCGCGCGACATCGGCGACGTCGCGGCGCGGGCCCTGCAGGGTGAGCACGACGGCGAGGTACTCCGACTCACCGGGCCGGTCGCCCTGACGCCGGTCGAGCAGGTCGCGATCCTCGCGGAGACGCTCGGTCGCCCGCTCACGGCGTACCCGATGAGCCGTGCAGAAACCCACGAGGAACTGCACGCCTCGATGCCGGAGCCGTACGCCGCCGCCATCGAATCGTTCTTCGGCGACGGCACCATCGACGAAACGTCCGTCAACAGCACCGTCGCCGACGTCATCGGCCACCCGGCCCGAACCCTCCAGACCTGGATCCGGGAGAACGCTGCGCTGTTCTCACGGAGCTAGGGTCAGGTTCACCACGTCGACGCCCGCGAGATAGCCGATCGCGGCCGCGTTCTTGCCGGTGAGGGTGACCGCGAGCTGATGCGTGCCCGCGGTCAGCTGAACGTTGCCGAGGTCAACCTTCTGCGTGCCTACACCCGACGCCTGGTAGCCGTCGAAGCTGACCGGAGTGTTTCCGTCGAGCTGTACGTCGATGATCCCGTAGTCGGCCGCCTTCGTCAGCACCGTGGACGCCTGGTACGACCCGGTCGTCGGCACGCTGAACCCCAGCACTGCCTTGTCACCCGCCTTGGCTCCGTGGATCCAGGCCTGCGCACCGCCCGACCAGCTCACCCCGCAACAGTTCCCCTGCGGATCGACCGCGACAGTGGACGAGACCGGCGGCAACATCGCCTCGCCTTCGAGGCGCAGCGTCGTACCACTGGTGCCATGGACCGGCGCCGACTTCGGACCGACGTGACCGGCGAGGTCCACCGCGGCTACGCGATACGTCCAGGTCTCGGCCAGTCCGAGCCCGCGGTGCAGGAACCCGGGCAGCGGACTCGTCCCGATCAGCTTCTCGGCCCCGCCGGCGACTGCGCCGTACACGTTGTACTTCGCGATCCCGCTGTCGTCGCCGACGTCGTTCCAGGTCACGTTGATGGAGTTGTCGCTCCGCCCGGTGGCAGCGAGCCCTGTGACCGCACCAGGTGCGCGACGGTCGGCGTACGGCCTGACGAGCGACTGGACGACGTACGACGATGCGGTCCACGCCGGGCCGTTCGGACGGAGCTCGATGTCGAGGTGGTCGCGGCCGGAGGTGATTGCCGCAGGCAACTGGTAGTTGTCGTCCAGCCAGCGTTGGTGCGTGTTGCCGAGCGGTTGCAGCCAGGTGCCGGCGTCCTTGCCGTCGACAATCACCCGGGCCGACTGACCGGCGGCGTTCTGATCGCTGGTACGACGAAGCGTGACGCCGCGGTTGGCCGGATCGACCTTCACGCTGAGGCGAACGGGCTGCGTCGTCGAGCGGACCTGGTCGGTGAGCGTGATGTCGTCGTGGTCACCTTCGTACACCGCACTCAGCTCGGCCTGCGTGCCGTTGTCGACGTACCCGTGCTGCTGCCGGCTCGCCGCGGAGCCGACGTCGACGCGGTCCGTCTCGCGGGCACCGAAGCCGGCCGCCTCGTACAGGAAGGCCGTCGAGCCGTAGATCGCCGGATGGTCGTCCTGCTGCCCGTGTTCGATCCCGAATTCGAGCTGGTTCTCGAACGCCACCGAGTCGGTGATGTGCAGCCGCCAGGCGCCGTCACACTCGTTCGTGCAGAAGCCGGCCCGGACCTCGTGCGCGGAGTTGCCGTGGAACGGGGTCGAGTACGTGCCGGCGTTGAAGTACCAGCCGGACTCGTAGTAGTCCTCGGTCCCGGTGCCGTGGATGGCCGGCGTCCGCTCACCGTCGACGTACACCCGCTCGTCACCCTCGAGGTATCCGCGGGTATTGCCGTCGGCAAGCAGTCCCTCCATGGTCTGCGCGACGCCGACGAGCTTCCCGCGCCCGGCGACGTCCGCGAAGTTCCAGTCGCTGCCCTGAGTGGTCTCGCCGCGGTGCGAGATCGCGGTGAAGTAGCCGATCTTGCCCGTCGTCAGCTCGGCCGCCTTGCCGGCATCCGGCGCGGACGTCACCTCAGCCTGACCGTTGAGCGGGTACGTCGTGGTGTTCACGAGCGTGACCGTTGCGCGTGCGACGTACGGCATCGGCCACCAGGACGAGTACCAGCCGTCGGGATCCATGGCGAAGAACAGCGAGCGGACCGGGTTCTCACCGAGGCCGGAGCCGAAGAACTCGCCGAGCGGGGCGTCGACGCGCTTCTGACCGTCGATCGTCACCTGGACGCGGACCCCGGCGAGCAGCGAGTCGGACGGCTTCACGCGGGCCGCGTCGGCGTCGGTCGCGGCGTACGTCATCGCGTGCTCGCCGCTCCAGTTCTGCTTGGTGATCGTGTAGTTGTGGGCCTGCTCGTCGGCGACGTGGTTCGGGCCGACGTCCACCTTGTCACCGGAGTCCACCCAGTAGGCGAACTCGTTGAAGTCCAGATCGGACGAGACGAACTGGTTGGTGATCGTGATCTGCGACTTACCCGCGGTGAGCGCCGCCGGGAGGTCGACCGACTGGTCGTACCACTGCGCACCCTGGGCTTTGAGCGGCGCCCATTCACCGGCCGGTGCCCCGTCGACGAGGATCTTCGCGCGCTGGTTCCCGATCCGCAGGTCCATCCGGCGGGTCAGCTTCACGCCGGTGTTCTTCGGGTCGAGCTTCAGCGTGAACGAGCTGCCGCCGAGGAACGCGCGGCCGTCGTCCGTGAGGCTCTTCAGGTCCAGACCGATGATGCCGGGAAGCTTCAGCCGGAGCGCGCTCAGCTCACCGGGACCGTACGTGTCGGCGAGCGTAGTTTTCTTGCCCGGGGCAAGGTTCAGCGGGGTGGACGTCGTACTCGCGTTCGGCTGGGCGGGTTTGGGGTCCTTGGTGCCGGCGGCGTTCAGCAGGTTGAGGACGTCCTCGGCCTTGTCGCTCGGGTCGAACGTCCGTACGCCGTTCGCGTCCGGGAACTGGCGGTAGTCGACGTGGTAGAAGAGCGGGTTGGCCTGCGTCGTGATCCGCATCGAGGAGCGGTACGGCATCGGAACCCGGATGTAGACGCCGCCACTGGTCTGTACGGCGTTCGCGACCAGCGGGTAACTGAACGGCGCGCCGAGCTTGCCGTCGACGATGTCCTGCAGCGAACCACGCAGTACCTGCTTGCCATCGAGCTCGACCGTGATCGTGCCGGTCTTGCTCACGTTGCCCCCGTCGCGGGTGAACCAGATCGACGCGACCTCGCCGGGGCCGCTGTCTTCGGCGATCACACAACCCGCATCCGTCGTACGCAGGCAGGAGTACGTGCCGTCGAAGCCGTCGTTGTTGGTCCCGTCACGGCCGAAGCTCGAGAACTGCTTGGTGCGGATCCCGGTCTGGAGTTCCGGCAACCGGTCCAGATTCCGGTACACGTCCCAGCCGACCGGACCGTTGTCGTTTCCGGGTGGAGCGGCGGATGCGGTGGTGGGCAAGGCCAGGAGTGCACAGGCCGCGAGTGCGATGACACGACGGAGCATGGGCGGTTCCTTCGTCATGGGAAATCGATTTCTGAGATGTCTACCACCGATGTTTGCGGTTGAGAAGGCCTCAGGCAGACTGGACCCCGCACACAACTTCAGACCGCGGGAGATTTCGATGAGTTCTGCCAAAGCCCAGATCGGCGTCACCGGCCTCGCGGTGATGGGCCGCAACCTGGCCCGGAACCTGGCGCGCAACGGGTTCCGGGTCGCGCTGCACAACCGGTCCCAGGCGCGCACCGACGCGCTGGTCGAGGAGTTCGGCTCCGAGGGTGACTTCGTCCCGTCCACGGACCTGGCCGGCTTCGTCGAGTCGCTCGAGCCGCCGCGCCGGGTGATCATCATGGTCAAGGCCGGCGCCCCGACCGACGCGGTCATCGACGAACTGGTCCCGCTGCTCGACGAGGGCGACATCGTCGTCGACGCCGGCAACGCGCACTTCGCCGACACCCGGCGCCGCGAGGCCGCGCTGAAGGAGAAGGGGCTGCACTTCGTCGGCTCCGGCGTGTCCGGCGGCGAGGAGGGCGCGCTGAACGGCCCGAGCATCATGCCGGGCGGCTCACCGGAGTCGTACGCGGCGCTCGAGCCGATGCTGACCAAGATCTCCGCGCACGTGAACGGCGAGCCGTGCTGCGTGCACGTCGGCCCGGACGGCGCCGGCCACTTCGTGAAGATGCTGCACAACGGCATCGAGTACGCCGACATGCAGCTGATCGCGGAGGCGTACGACCTGCTCCGGCATGTGCTCGGCCTGTCCCCGGCGGAGCTCGCCGACGTGTTCCGGGAGTGGAACACCGGCGACCTCGAGTCGTTCCTGATCGAGATCACCGCCGAGGTGCTCAGCCAGACCGACCCGACGACCGGCGGCGCCTTCGTGGACGTCGTCCTCGACCAGGCGGAGCAGAAGGGCACCGGCCGGTGGACGGTCCAGTCCGCGCTCGACCTGGGCATCCCGGTCAGCGGGATGGCCGAGGCCGTCTTCGCGCGGTCGCTGTCCGGTGACGTCGTACGGCGGGAGGCCGCGGCCGGCGTGCTGCCCGGGCCAGGCGATGTGAAGGCTGATGTCGACCCGAAGGCGTTCATCGAGGACGTGCGGTACGCGCTGTACTCGTCGAAGATCGTGGCCTACGCCCAGGGGTTCGACGCGATCCGGGCGGCCAGCGAGGAGTACGACTGGAACGTCGACCTCGGCGCGATGGCCAAGATCTGGCGCGGCGGATGCATCATCCGGGCGCGCTTCCTGGACCGCGTCACCGAGGCCTACAACCGAAACCCGGCGCTGCCCTCGCTGCTGGTGGACGACTACTTCAAGGAAGCAGTCGCGAGCGGGCAGGAGGCGTGGCGCCGGGTCGTGGCGACCGCGGCGACCGTCGGCGTACCGGCTCCTGGCTTCTCGGCCGCGCTGTCGTACTACGACGGTCTGCGGGCGGAGCGCCTGCCGGCCGCGCTGATCCAGGGCCTCCGGGACCTGTTCGGTGCGCACACCTACAAGCGCGTGGACCGCGAGGGCAGCTACCACCTGGAGTGGTCGGGCGACCGCTCCGAGAGCACCCAGTAGACCGCGACCGCTGCGAGAACCAGGAAGCCTGCCGCTCCGACGCCGGCCACGTTGAACCCGTGGACGGCGTCGGAGTGTGCGGCCACGGTGCCGGCGACTGTGCTGAGCAGCGCCGTACCGAGTGATGCACCGACCTGCTGCGACGTCATCACCATGGCGCCGGCGACAGCGCTGTCCGTGCCGGCGCCGAGCGTTGCGGTGCTGTTGGCGGTGACCAGCACCCAGCCCGTCCCCAGACCCACCAGCAGGAACACCGGCATGACCTGCAACCAGTAGCTGCTGTGTGCACGCAGCAGACCGAGCAGCGCGAGACCTGCTGCGATGGTGAGCAGGCCGGGGCAGATCAAAGCACGCACACTTACTCGCGCCAGCAGCCGGCTCACGGCACGCACTCCGGCCATCAGTCCGACTGTGAGCGGCAGGAAGCTCAGACCGGCCCTGATCGGTGAGTACTGGCGAACGGTCTGCAGGTAGAAGGTCAGGAAGAACAGTGCGGCGAACATACCGATCGCCAGGCTGAAGACGGCCAGGTACGAACCACCTCGTTTGCGGTCTCTGAGCACCCGCAGCGGCAGCAGGGGTGAGGTCACACGAGCCTGCGCAGCCAAGAACGCGGCCAGCAGTACCAGGCCGGCAGCCAACGGCCCGTACGTCGTGGGCGCACTCCAGCCGTCCGACTCCGCTCGGGCGAAGCCGAACACCACCGCCATCAGGCCGGCAGTCGCCAGCAACGCACCCAGTACGTCGACCCGCACGCCGCTGGTGCGCTGCACCGCGGGGACGGCGTACAGGACACCTGCTGCTGCCAGCGCGGCGATGGGCAGGTTGACGTACATGGACCACCGCCAGTCCAGGTACTCCGTGAGCACTCCACCAGCCAGCACGCCCAGCCCTGACGCACTACCCATGACGGCGCCGTAGACGCCGAACGCCTTGCCGCGCTCAGCCGGCGACGGGAACGAGGCGGCGAGTGTCGCCAGTACTGCGGGTGTCAGCAGCGCACCGAAGACGCCTTGCAGACCGCGTCCGGCGAGCAGCATGGCGCCTCCGGTGGCGGCTCCACCGAGCGCCGACGCCAGCGCGAATCCGGTCAGACCGATCAGGAGCGCCCGTCGTCGCCCGATCAGATCGCTCATCCGGCCGCCGAGCAGCAGGAGTCCGCCGTACCCCAGCGCGAACAGCGTGATCACCCACTGCCGCGACGGATCGGACAGCCCCAGGTCCTCCTGCATCGACGGCAACGCGATGTTCACGATCGTCAGGTCGATCCCGACCATCAACTGCCCCGTAGCCACCGCCGCAAGCGCCCACCACCGCCGGGTGACCACTTGTGGCGGCGTGCCGGTGACCGTCATCAGAACATCCCGTTCGCGTTGGCAGCCGTCTCCGGAACCGGCTGCATCACGTCCCAGTGCTCGACGATGCGACCGTCGTCGTCGAGCCGGAAGATGTCGACGATCGCCGTTCCGGACTGACCCGGCACGCGGACACCGTGAACGTGGGCGATCACGTGGTCGCCGTCGGCGAACAGCCGCTTGACCTCGGCCTTCAGATCGGGAAAGTCCTGGCGGAGAGAGGCGATGAACGCCTCGAAGCCCTCGATGCCGTCCGCGATCCGCGGGTTGTGCTGCACGTACCGCTCGCCGATCAGCTTGGCCGCGGCGTGGAAGTCCTTCTGGTTCAGGCCTGCCTCGTAGAAGTCGAGGACGGTCTGCTTGTTGCGTTCGCTCATCGTCAATCCTTAAGTGAACAGCTGTAGTGCTACGACTGTAGGGCAACGCGCGTTGCAATACAATCGCCGGTATGGACGGTGGGACGACACGCAGCCGGAACCGGCGCGGGCAGGGCGAGCTGCTGCGGCGCGAGATCATCGACGCCGCGGTGCGGATGCTGAACGAGCTCGGCGACGACGAGGCGCTCTCCCTGCGCGCGGTCGCACGCGAGGTCGGGATCGCGGCGACCTCGGTGTACATCCACTTCGCCGACCGGGACGAGCTCGTGTTCGCGGCCCTCGAGCAGTGCACCGCCGACCTGCTGCGCGACCTCGAGCAGGCCGAAGCGAGCGCCGGCGACGATCCGGTACGCCGGTTACGCGCGCGACTGCTCTTCCTCGGCAGCTGGACGCGCGACTACGCCGGCCTCTACAAGGTGCTGCACGAGAGCACGCTGAACCGGCGGATGCAGCTGGTCTTCAAGGAGGAACTCGCGGTCCGCGCGATCGCCGCGGTCCAGGCCTGCATGGACGCCGGACTGGCGCCGGTGGACGACGCGGCGGCGGTGGCGCTCGATCTCCGCTCGGCGGTGCACGGCGCCGTCTCGATCCGGATCAACGAGCCGGAAGTGGAGCTGCCGCCGCTGACGGACCAGGTCGATCGCTTCCTGCGCAAGCTGGTTGGCGTGTCGATCGAACATATGTTCTAATAGTCGTCCAGCGTCAGTCCGAAGGAGATCGCCGCAACGATGACTGTAGACACTCTGGCAGTAGAAGCACCGACCGGCCTTGCCGACACTCCCGCCCCGGCGAACCTGTCGACGGCGGCCGCGGAATCCACCCCTGTCGACTCCGAGGTCACCCCGGTCGAGGCCACCTCCGTCGAGGCCACCCCCGCCGAGGAAAGTCCGAAGCCGAAGAAGGCCCCGGCGAAGAAGGCGGCCGGCAAGAAGACCAAGACCATCGAGCTCACGCTGACCGTCACCGGGACGGCCGACGGTGAGTGGCGCGCCGAGCTCAAGCAGGGGACGACGTACCTGGCTCGCGATCTGGCCGTCGCCGCCGCCGCGGTGTCGCGCGCCGCCAAGGAGCTGCACGAGGACCTGTCGACCCCGATCGACGAGGTGATCGAGGAGGCTCGCGCCCAGCAGGCCGCCAAGGTCGCCGCGCTCGAGGCCGAGCTGGAGGCCGCCCGCAAGGCCCTCGCCGACCTGGACTAGGGCCTCAGCCCCACCTCCCGACACAGACTCCCGTGGTAGTCAACTTCCCTGATCACCACGGGCAGCAAATACAGGACCCGTCCGCAACCGTGTGAGGTGGCTGCGGACGGGTTCTGGAACACCTGCTGCGGCTGTCCGAGCCGGAAGCTTCTGGACGACAAGCTAAGGCTGTGTCTTGCCGACTATGCCGAGGTTGGCATCTTGAGCACTATGCGGAGGTTGGCCTTGGGCTGGTGTTGCCAGGCGTCCTCGGCCTGCTCGAGCGGGTAGGTCTCGATGATCGGCCGGATGTTCTTCAGGACGGCGAAGTTCAGGGTGTCCTCGGAGTCCTGCGCCACCCCGGAATACCAGCCGGAGACCGACAGCCGGCCTTCGGCGAGCGCGTGACCGGTGACCTCGATCGGATCGCCGCCCTCGAGGACGATGAGCTGACCGTTCGGCCGGAGGCCCTTGACCAGGTCGCTCTGGAGTTCGGCGCGGGACACGGTCGCGAGGATCGCGGCCGCACCACCGAGCGCCTTCAAGGCCTCGCCGGCATCACCCTCGTTGCTGTCGATGTACTCGTCCGCCCCGAGCTGGCGCGCGAGCTTCTCTTTGTCCCGCCCGCGGTTGATCGCCACGGTCCGGAAGCCCATCTTGTCGGCGAACTGGATGGCCAGATGCCCGACGCCACCGACGCCCTGCACCGCGACCGTGTCGCCCGGCCCGGCGTGCGCGTGCCGCAGCGCGTTGAACGCGGTGATCCCGCCGCACATCAACGGGGCCGCGTCCTCGAAGCTCAGACCCTCCGGGATCCGCGCCACCGCGTCCTGCGGCGCCACCAGGTACTCGGCGTACCCACCGTCGTACGACGTCCCGACGATCGTGCGGCTCACGCAGTTCGTGAAGTCACCGCGCCGGCAGAACTCGCAGGTGAAGTCGACCCCGCCCGACCACCCGACGCCGACCCGCTGCCCTGACTCCCACAGCGTCACACCGGCACCGATCGCGTCAACGACGCCGGCGATCTCGTGGCCGGGGATGCGCGGCAGCGTCGTACCGAAGAGCGCGTTCCGCGGGATCGCGTCACCACCACAGATGCCACACGCGTGCACCTTCACCCGGATCTGCCCTTCGCCCGGCTCCGGGATCGGCACGTCGGTGACGACGAACGGTCCGCCCGCCTGCTGAACCTGGGCCGCACGCATGGTTCCTGTCATGTGTCTGTGTTCTCCCTCGATACCTTTGTTTTCGGTACATTCCGCGCTTCAGTGCATTCCGCCGTCGGCGACGATCTGCTGACCGGTGATCAGGCCCGCCTCGTCGCCGGCGAGGAAGGCTGCGATGCCGGCCACGTCCTCGGTGCTGCCCAGGCGCCCGATCGGCACCATCGCGATCAGGCTCTGCTTGTACTCGTCCGCGGGGTCGGTGAAGATCCCGGCGCCGTCGATCGGGCCCGGCACGATCGTGTTCACGGTGATCCCGCGCGGCCCGAGCTCCAGCGCGAGGACGCGAGCCAGGTACCCGGTCGCGACCTTGCTGGTGCCGTACAGGCCGACGCCGAGCTGCGGGACCGTGGTGGTGTTGGACGAGATCGTGATGATCCGGCCGCCGTCCGCGATCCGCCGGGCCGCTTCGCGCAGGACGAAGTACGGGCCCTTGGTGTTGACCCGGAACAGCAGGTCGAAGTCCTCCTCGGTGACGTCCGCGACCGGGACGTTCACCTTCTCCATGCCGGCGTTCGCCACCACGATGTCCAGCCGGCCGAACTCCTCGAGAGTGGCGTCGTACAGCCGCTGGATGCCGGCCACCTCGGACACGTCCGCGGCAACCGCGATCGCCCGGACACCGAATGCCTTGGCGGCGTCCAGCACCTCCTGGGCGGCCGTTGCGTCGCGCGAGTAGTTGACCACGACGTTCGCGCCCTCCGCCGCGAGCCGAAGCACGATCGCCCGGCCCAGGCCCTTCGACGAACCAGTGACGAGCGCGGTCCTTCCTTCAAGCGTCATACGTCGATCGTCCGCCCACCGGCACCCGGCGCGGAAACAGAGTCTTGTTGGCCAGGGCACAACAGCTCGTTGTGGCACCATGACCGAATGACCCGCCACCGTTCGGATCGCGGCCTGATGGGTTGGGGCATGGCGTGGATTGGGGGGATGGCGTGGATCTGAGTTTGCGGCTGCTGCAGGCGCTTGACGCTGTCGCGGCGGAGGGCAGCATGACGCGGGCGGCGCGGACCCTCAACCTGACGCAGCAGGCCGTCAGCGGGCAGATCCGTCAGCTGGAGCGCGTGGTCGGTACGCCGCTGGTCGAGCGGCGGCCGACCGGGATCGAGTTGACCGCGGCCGGCGAGGTCGTCCGCAAGCAGGGTGCGGCGTTGCTGTCGTCGGCGCAGGCGATGGTGTCCGAGGCGCGGGTGGCCGCGACCGGGCGGCCGGATCCGTTGCGGATCGCGTTCAAGGCGCAGAGTACGGCGCACTTCATGCCCGCGGTCGAGGCCGCGGTCCGGCAGCAGGCACCGGAGCTCGAACTCCGGCCGATCTCGGCGCACACGCTGCCGGACGAGATCGACGCGCTCGTCGCAGGGCGGGCGGACGCGGCGTTCCTGTGGCTGCCGATCGGGGACGATCCGCGGTTCAGCATCCATCCGCTGATCGAGGAGGACCGCTGGGTCGCGCTCCCCCCGGGCCATCGCCTGGAATCCCGTACGGCGCTGCGCATCGCGGACCTCGCCGACGTACCGGTCGTCGGTCCTCGTGACGGGATGCCGCCGGCGGTCGTCGACTTCTGGTTCATCGACCCGCGCCCGGACGGGACCCGGGCGATCTTCGGACCGCAGGCACGCACGCCCGAGGAGTGCCTGCACCTGGTGGCGGCAGGGCACGGCTGCTGGATCGCACCGGCGTCGACGGTCACGTACTTCGCTCACCCGCGCCTGACCTGGCTCCCCCTCGTCGACGCCGAGCCGAACGTGCTCGCCCTCATCTGGCCCAAACACGCCGCCAACCCGATGCTCCACCTCCTCCTCGACCAGACCCGACGAACCCTGACCCCCTTGCCCCCTTGCCCCCAGCAACAATCTGACCCCCACCACCCCGCCCGTCCTCACTCCCTCCCCGCGCGGAACGGGGGATGAACGTGGTGTGACCGGAACGGCACGCCGGAGTGCTGGGCAGGGGGCGCGTGCAGGCCTTACCGTGGGTGACCTGCGGGATTTGGCCACTCCGGGGTGAGAAGAGGTCAGATGAGCACTTTCGAGGACCTTGGTTCGCTGCTGCTGGTGCGCGGCGCCGATGAGCTCGACCACGCGGGTGGAAGCCTGTACGTCCACCTGCACCGCGTTGCCAAGCGGCTCGGTTCGCTCGGCGCGTCCGAGACCCTCGTGATCGCCGGCCTCGCGCATGCGGCGTACGGGACGGACGGCTTCCCGACGCAGCTGTTCGACTGGCAGACCGAACGCCCGGTGCTCGAATCGGTGATCGGTCCCGCGGCCGAGGCGATCGTCTACCGGTACGGCGCCTGCGACCGGGAGACGACCTGGCGTGACCTGGCCGAGCATCGCACCACAACCGATCGCTTCACCCGTACGTCGGAGGAACTCGACGCGGCCGAGCTCCGCGATTTCGTCGACCTCACGATCGTCAACGAGCTCGACGTCCTCGACAACGACGCGGAGCAGGCCGTGAAGCTGCGCCCGTTCCTCCAGGAGTTGCTGCCCCGCTGGCGGTCCCTCGCCTCCCCCGCCGTCCTCACCGAGGCCAATCGCATCCTCCAGCTGTAACACCCAGCTGTAACACTTGGCGCCGTGAAACGGTTCCTGTGGCGGGGGTTCGTGGGGATCCTCGGATTCTGGCTGATCGTGACCGCAGCGTCCTTCGGCTACAACCTCGCCACCAACGCACCGGCCGATCCACCACCCGGTCTCAAGTTCGTGCAGGCAGGCGACGTCAACACGCGCTACGACTCCTGGGGTACGTCGGGAACGCCGGTCGTGCTCGTTCACGGTGCAGCGGAGTCCGTCGGCACCTGGTCGCGGCTCGTGCCGTTCCTCGCGAAGCACCACCGCGTGTACGCGTACGACATCACCGGCTACGGGTACTCCGAACGCAAGGCGCCGTACACGATCGGGCATCTCGCAGCGCAGCTGCTCGGGTTCCTGCAAGCGATGCACCTCGGCGGTCCGGGGCAGCCACGACCGATCTTGGTCGGGCACTCGCTCGGCGCCGGCATCGCGGCCGAGGCGACGCTGCAGGCGCCGGACCGGATCGGCGGGATCATGTTCCTGGACGGCGACGGACTGCCGCTGCCCGGCGGGCAAGCCGGGCCGCCGCGCTGGCTGGTCGTCCCGCCGTACCGGACGTCGCTGTTCCGGCTCGCGCTCGACCAGGGCTGGCTGCTGAAGAAGATCTACAACAGCGTGTGCTCTCCCGGCTGTCCCACGATGGACGTCGACGATTGGACCCTCCCGTTCCGGCAGGCGGGCGCGGAGCAGGCGGTGTGGCAGATGACCGCGCACGGGATCCCCGCGGTCGCGCCCGACCGGCTTGCCGTGCTCAAGCAGCTGAAGCTCCCCAAGTCGGTGGTTTTCGGCGCGAACGACACGAACGGCGGCAACGCCACCGAGACCGCGGCGCGGATCGGGGCGCCCGCGCCGACCCTGATTTCGGGTGCCAACCACCTGACCCTGATCTCGAACCCGGCCGAGGTGGCCGCCGCCGTCGACAGACTTCGCTGAGGGCAGAGGTCGTGCAGTTTGCTGGAATTCCGGTGGCCGGCGACGGATGATCGGAGCATGGTCCGATACGAAGTGGTTGCGCGCGCGAAGCCCGATCGGCGACTCTCCAACGCCGACTACATCGACCTGGCCCTGCACTCCTGGTCACTGGACAAGGGCATGCGGTTCCAGCGGATCGAGGATCTGCCGGACGGCTCGATCGCGGTCGTGCTGCAGCAGAAGATGTCGCCGCGCAAGCATGACGCCGCCTGCGACATGGTGAACCGCAGCCTCGCCCAGCTCGGCATCCCGGCGGGTCAGGTGCAGCGGATCGACCTGCACCGGTTGACCCGCAAGGGCGGCCGCGCGCTGGTCCGCTCCTGGGCCGGCCCGAACGACCCGCCCGGCCCCGGCACCGCCGGCGACCGTGAGCCGCGGCGCCCGAAGCCGATGCCGCCGCACCTGCGGGCCTACCTCACGGAGTGAAGACCTCGAACCGCGCGGCGTACTTCGTGCCGAGCAGCGTGCCCGCCGGTCGCGACGTGCCCTCGAGGAACTCCTCCGGGTCGAAGTCGGGCCAGTTCAGACCGTCGATGTAGGCCTTGTGCGCCTTGAGCGACCGCACGCCGACCTCGAACGTGTCGGTCGTGTCCACGGCGTGCCGACCGTTGGGCGAACCGGCCGCCCACACCTGCCGTACGCCCTTCCACTGGTCGCCGGCGTCCGGGAAGATCCACCGGTTCGCGGCGTCCCGGACCGCGTCGAGGGTCGCGCGGCCGGTGTTGATGTGGTCGGCCTGGTTCAGCAGGACGTCGCCGTCCCAGGTGTCGCGGAAGTTGTTGGTGATCACGATCTCCGGCTGATGCCGCCGGATCGCGGCCGCGATCACGCGGCGCAGCGGTACGCCGTACTCGATCGTGCCGTCGGGCTGGCCGAGGAACTCGACCGCCGACACACCGACGATCCGGGACGACTCGATCTGCTCGGCCTCCCGCAGCGGGCCGCACTCGGCCGGGTCGACGCCGTCGATCCCGGCCTCTCCGGAGGTCAGCAGGCAGTACACGACCTGCTTGCCCTGACCGGTCCAGCGTGCGATCGCGGCCGCCGCACCGAACTCGAGATCGTCCGGGTGCGCGACCACCGCGAGCGCCTTCTGCCAGTCCTCGGCGACGGGTTCCAGCTTCTCAGGTGTGCCCATGCCCGAAGGCTAACGTCCGAAGACCTGGCGGGTGTAGGGGTTCTCGAACGTCCGTTGCGGGTCGAGCCGGTCGCGCACGGCCAGGAAGTCGTCGAAGTGCGGGTATCTGGCACGCAGGTCGGTCGCGGTGAGCGTGTGCAGCTTGCCCCAGTGCGGCCGGCCGTCGTAGTCGGCGACGATGTTCTCGAACGCCCGGAAGTACGGCTCGTGCGGCAGCCGGTGGTACTGGTGGATCGCGACGTACGCCGTCTCGCGGCCGGACGCGGTGGACAGCCAGATGTCGTCCGGCGCCGCGACCCGGACCTCGATCGGGAACGGGATCCGCGAACCCGACGCCTCGATCCAGTCCCGGAGCCGGCGGATCACGTCCACCACGTGCTCGCGCGGTACCGCGTACTCCGACTCGCGGAAGATCACGTTCCGCTCCGAACAGAACACCTTGTACGACGCGTCGACGTACTCGCGGGCCGACAACGCCCTCGAGGCGAACTGGTTGATCCGTGGCACCAGGCCGGGCTGCCGGACGGCGACGCGGTTGGTCAGCTCGAACACCTTGTTGGACAGCAGTTCGTCGTCGATCCAGCCGCGGACGCGTCCCACGGGTGACGCGCCGACGCCGGCACCGACCCGGTTGTTCCGCTTGGTGAGCGCGACGCCGGTGTGCGGGAACCAGTAGAACTCGAAGTGATCGTTGCCGTCAGCAAGCTCATCGAACCCGTCGAGTACTTCGGCCAGCGGCAGCGGCATCTCCTGCGCACGCAACAGGAACGCCGGCACGCACTGGAGCGTCAGCGAGCTGATCACGCCGAGCGCGCCGACCGAGACCCGCGCCGCGGCGAAGACGTCCGGGTTCTCGTCGGCGGAGCAGTGCAGGACCGACCCGTCCGCAGTCACCAGGTCGAGCCCGACGAGCTGGGTGGCCAGACCGCCGAGCCGCGCGCCGGTCCCGTGCGTACCGGTGGAAATCGCGCCGGCGATCGTCTGCTTGTCGATGTCACCGAGGTTCGCCATCGCGAGGTCGAACGCCGCGAGGCCCTGGTTGAGCTTCCGCAGCCCGGTCCCCGCGCCGACCGTGACGCGGCCCGACTCGCGGTCCGCGTGGATGATCGAGGACAGGCCGTCCAGCTGGACCATCACCTGTTCCGGGACCGAGCAGCCGGTGAACGAGTGCCCGGAGCCGATCGCCTTGAGCTTCTTGCCCTGCTCGGCCGCGGATTTCACGGTCGCGGCGAGCTCGTCGACCGAGCCGGGACGCACGGCCTCGAGCCCGGTCGCCGACTCGGTGCCGGACCAGTTCCGCCAGCTGCTCATCCGAAGTTCTTCCCTTCCCCGCGGTAGGTCTTGAGCTCGCTCACGTCCTCACCGTCGATGGCGTGCAGGACGTCGAACCGCTCCAGCATCTCCCCGGCCTTCGCGTAGCGCATCCACACTCTGGCTCCAACCTGTAGCCGATCGGCCGATTGTCCCTGCACCGGAGTCTGCACCTCACCGGCGCCTTCGGTACCGAGCAGCTGCAGACCGGACGGCGAAGCAGGCAGCGGCAGCCGCGACTTCTTGGCCGGCCCGGACGCGACGTACCCGCCGCCGAACAGCGTGGCGATCCGCGGCGCGGGACGGCGTACGACGTCCAGCGCGTAGGCCATCGCGTGCTCAGGCTGGAAGACGTCGTACCGGTCGAAGAGGGTCGGACCGTAGAGACCGGAGCCCGCAGTGACCTCGGTGACGACCGGGTCCGCGCTGCTGATCTCGAGGCTGCCGGTGCCGCCGCTGTTCACGATCCGCAGCGGCGCGACCTGCTTGACCGCATCGACGACCGCGCCGCGCCGGTCGGCGAGTTCCGCGGCCGAGCGCCGCTTCACCCAGCGGACCGCGGGTGACGTGTCGGGCAGGCCGGCGATCTGCGCCTCGTAGAACATCACGCCGGTCAGCTCGAACGCGTCGTCGGCGGACACGGTCCGTGCGAGGGTCGCGACCTCGGCCGGAGTCCGCAGCGGAGAACGCCGTACGCCGAGGTGCCGGCCGAGGATCCGCAGCGAGGCGTCGACGTCGAGGCAGACCTGGATCCGGGCCGAGCCGGTCGCGGCGGCCCTGATGAAGCCGAGGTGCTCCGGCGAGTCGATCATCAGCGTGATCCGGGACGCGGCTTCCGGATCCTCGGAGAGCTCGCGGAGCGCCGTCCGGTGCGTGGTCGGGTAACCGAGCAGGATGTCGTCGACGCCGTTGCGGGCCAGCCAGAGCGCCTCGGGCAGCGCGTAGCTCATCACGCCGTGGAACCCGGGCCGCTCCAGCGCGGCCGCGATCAGCGGGCGGCAGCGCACGGACTTGGAGGCGATCCGGATCGGCGTACCGGCGGCACGGCGGACCAGGTCGTCGGCGTTCCGGCGGAACGCGGCGAGATCGATCACCGCGTACGGCGCGTCGAGCCGCGTGGTCAGGCGGGCATACCGGTCGAAGTCACCCATAACCGGAGTGTAGGACACGAAATACTGAAAGGTAATACAACTTCCGCAGCAATCGGAGCCTTACCTCTGATCGATCACCGCTTCCAGCGCTGGTACGACGGTGCGCGCCCAGTCGGCCTGCTGCTCGGCGTGTGGGGACGTCGTGGCCAGGAGGGCGACGGTGGAGCCGTGTAGTACGGACAGGTCCAGGTAGGACTCCGCACCGGCGTACGCACGTACTGCAGCGGTCGCTGTGGTGCTGGACCACAGCTGTTTGACGCTCAGGTCGCCGCCGGTGCCGCAGGCATTCATCCGTGCTTGGTAGCCGGTGTAATAGGCCTGAGCAGCGTCTGAGTTCTTGAAGCGGAGCAGGAGGGCTGTGGCCGGTAGGGCGTCGGGTGTGCGGTAGCTGCCGGTCAGGGCGTTGGCAGGGACCGGTAGAGAGCCTTCTACTGGCTGCCCGGAGCAGCCGGACGGTAGGGCTTCGTAGGACGCGTGGTGGGGGTCGCGGCGGCGCGTCCAGGTGTTGTTACCGACGAAACCCGCCTCAGCGCCGCCCGGGTCGTTGTAGGTCTTCCAGCCAGCTCCTAGCTTGTCGGGGGCCGGGAGGTTGTGGGAGGTGAGCGGACCGGCGTTGGCCGGGGGTGGAGCGGTCGCCTCTTCCGGGAGCTGCGGTGGTACGGCGGCATCTGTCGGCTCAACCGTGGACAGGGTGTTGGTAGGCACCGGCACCGTGCCACTGACCGTGCTGGGGATGACCTGGCTAGGTGCTGCGCTCGGCGATGGCTGTTCTGCGGCCGACTTGGTGCTGCAGCCGGCCAGGACGACCAGTAGGACAGCTGCGAGCCCTACGGCTTTCACTTCGGCTCGAAGTGCTGGTAGTCGGGTTTGGCCCAGCCAGCACCCCAGAAGTAGCCCTGGCGGACGAGAGCCTTCGTAGCCACACTGCTCGCGAACAGCATGCCCGGGCGCGACACGGACCGGTTGCGGTACGCGAGGCCGTTCGACGGGTACCAGACGCCGTTCGCGGCCAGGTACGGGTTCTCCACGGTGTTGATGTCGATCGCCCAGCCGTACGAGTGCGGCGACAGCGAGTACGGATCACCGGTGACCCGGCGGCAGTTGAACGCGGACGTGTTGTCGGCCGCCATCGACTTCACGTCGCTGCCGCCGAACACGTCCACCCGGCGCATCTGCCGGATCGGGAACTTCGCCGCGAACGTCGAGGTCCACACCGTGATCATCTTCGCCACGGCCGCGTCGCGCAGGATCAGCTCGCCGCGGTGCACGCGACCGTCGAAGCCCCAGTAGTTCAGCTGCACCAGCCGCAGCGCCGACGGCCGCACGGGACATCCGGACCGGTACGTGTGCGGCACCATCGCGGCGGACACGGCGTACACCTTCGGGTTGAGTGCCGCCTTGATGACGATCTTCGCGAGCGCGGAGTACTCCATCGCGGGCTGGGCGACGTACCGCGTGACCACTCGGACAGTGCGGGTCGACGGCAGGTTGTCGGGGATCCGCAGCCGGAAGTTGCCCTTCGCATCCATCGTGGCGATGTTCAGCAACCCCCACTTACCGCTGCCGAGGTACTGCTGCAGCGCCAGCTCCTTGCCCGGCTCGGCCGGCACCAGCTTCCCGGTGACCGAGACGCCGGTGAGCGTCGCGTACCAGGACGCCGGCGTATTGACGACGATCCTGCGGTCCTGGATCGACGCCGTCCGGTACGCCGAGATCGCGAGCGCCGTCTCCGCCTTGACGCCGATCATGGTGCGGAACGCCGACGTCGAGGGGTACGCCGAGACGTAGCTGAACCGGTAGACGCCACCGGTCGTGGTCCTGGTCGAGGCGCGCAGTACCCACGCGCCCGGGACGCGCTGCCAGAGGGTGATGTAGGAGCCGGTGATCGCGCGGCTGATCAGGCCGGTGAAGACGGTCGGCCTGTCCTCCCAGGACGCGGCCGGCTGGTCCAGCGTGATCGACCACGCCGGCGTCGTCGGCACGGTCGGCGTTGGTGAAGGTGAAGGCGTCGGTGAAGGTGAGGGCGTTGGCGATGGCGTTGATGAGGGCGTGGTGCTTGGTGTGGCGCTCGGCGCAGGAGTGTCCTCCGCGTGGGCAGCGCCCACCGGCCCAAGGCTCAGCAGCACCGCGACAACCACCCCGCCGAAGCGTCTCATCCGCTTCTCCTCCCCTCGGCAACACCTACCCTCTATAAGAGGCAGTCACACAGGGGAGTCGTCACAGGTCAGCGGAAGTTTATTCCTGCAGGCGCTTCACCGCGGCGTCGATGCGCTCGTCGGTCCCGGTCAGCGCAACCCGCACGTGCCGCTCGCCGGCGGTCCCGTAGAACGCTCCCGGCGCGACCAGGATGCCCCGGTCGGCCAGCGCGCCGACCGACTCGTAAGCGTCGTACGACGGGTGGGAGGCCCACAGGTACAGCCCGCCGTTCGACAGGGTGATCTCCCAGCCCGCGTCGGTCAGCGCGTCCCGCAGTACCGCACGACGACGCTGGTAGCGCGCTCGCTGCTCTTCCACGTGTACATCGTCCGCGAACGCGGCAGCCATCGCGGCCTGGATCGGCGACGGCACCATCAGCCCAGCGTGCTTCCGTACGGCGAGAAGCTCCGCCACGACCGTCGGGTCACCCGCGACGAAGCCCCCGCGGTACCCGGCCAGGTTGGACCGCTTCGACAGCGAATGCACCGCGAGCAGGTTGTCGAAGCTCCCGCCGGACACGTCCGGGTGCAGCACGGACACCGGCTTCTCGTCCCAGCCGAACTCGGTGTAGCACTCGTCGCTGACCAGCAGTACGTCGTTCGCCCGCGCCCACTCGACCGCGCGCCGCAGGTCGTCCGGCGAGGTGATCTGACCGGACGGATTGCGCGGTGAGTTCAGGTACGCGATCCGGACCCGTCCGTCGTACGTCGTCGGGTCCGCGACCGGCACGCTGGTCGCACGGGCGAGCGCCGCGCCGGCCTCGTACGTCGGGTACGCCAGGTCGGGGATGAGGACCGTGTCACCGGCCCCGACCCCGAGCAGGGTCGGGAGCATCATGATCAGCTCCTTGGTGCCGATCACGGGCAGTACGCCGCTCGTCGGATCGACTCCGGTCACACCGAGGCGCCGCGCCATCCAGTCGACGGCCGCCTGCCGCGCGGCCGACGTACCGATGGTGGTCGGGTACTCCGGGGCGTTCGCCGCGTCGGCCAGCGCCTGCTTGACCAGGTCCGGCACCGGGTCGACCGGGCTGCCGACGGACAGGTCGACGATGCCGTCGGGATGCTCTGCCGCCTTCTGCTTGAACGGGGCGAGCTTGTCCCACGGGAAGTCGGGCAACCGGCTGGAGGTCTCGAAGATCACCCGCCCATTCTCCCCCACGCGCTCAGGACGTGAGATCGGCTGTCCACATCACTACGATCAGCAGCAGCGAAGGGGGCCGGATGACGTACGACGTGGCAGTGGTCGGGGCCGGGGCGATGGGGTCGGCGGCCGCGCGGGCACTGGCCGCCGCGGGGCGTGAGGTCGTCGTACTGGAGCAGTTCACGCTCGGGCACGAGCGGGGCGGGTCGCACGGCGCGACCCGCTTGTTCCGGGCAGCTGCCGACGACGCCGAGATCGCTGAGCTGACCGAGCGCGCACGGCCGCTGTGGCGGGAGCTCGAGGCGGAGTCGGGCGAGACCCTGCTCGAGGAGACCGGCGGGATCGACCACGGGATGGGCGACGCGATGACGGCGGCCTTCCGCTCGTTGCATGCGGCAACGGGCTCGGTGCTGCCGGCGGCGGAGGCGGCCGAGCGCTGGCCCGGGTTCCGGTTCGAGACACCAGTGCTCTACCAGCCTGGTTCGGGTCGCCTGTACGCCGAGCGGGCGGTCCATGCCCTGCAGGTCGCGGCTGGTCGAGCGGGTGCCGAGTTCCGCGTGCAGTCACCGGTACGGGCGCTGCGGACACACGACGGTCTGGTCGAGCTCGACGTACCAGGGGGTGCTGTGCGGGCGAAGCACGTAGTAGTTGCCGCAGGCCCGTGGACGCCGAAGCTGGTGCACGGACTGGTCCCGCTGCCGTCGTTCACGGTGACGCAGGAGCAGCCGCGGTTCTTCACGCCGCTGTCGGAGGACCTGGTCTGGCCGAGCTTCGTGCACCACGGTCCGACCAGCTACGGCCTCTACGAGCCCGGGTCCGGCGTGAAGGTGGGCCTGCACGC
>DASXXB010000154.1:0-9349 GCA_036503355.1 Kribbella sp.
GTTGATCTCGCGCATCGCGATCGACAGCGGCTTCTCCTGGACGTGCGTCTCGACCAGCGGTCCGACGTACTCCAGCAGGCCCTCGCCGAGCTGCGAGTAGTAGGCGTTGATCTGCCGCGCCCGCTTGGCCGAGTACAGCACGAGCTTGTACTTGGAGTCGGTGTGGGTGAGCAGGTCGTCGATCGGCGGGGACGTGATGCCGATGGCGACGGGCTGGTTGCCAGACAAGTTCAGCTCTTTCCAGAGATGGAGGGTGATCGAATCAACTTTACCAACTGATCGGCGGCCTCCCGAACCGAGGCGTTCACGATCGTCACGTCGAACTCCTTCTCGGCCGCGAGCTCCAGTACCGCGGTCTCGAGCCGGCGTTCGCGCTCCTCGGCGGTCTCGGTCCCGCGACCCACCAGCCGGCGGACCAGTTCGTCCCAGCTCGGCGGGGCCAGGAAGACGAACTGCGCCTCCGGCATCGTCTCGCGGACCTGGCGGGCGCCCTGCAGGTCGATCTCCAGCAGCGCGGGCCGGCCGGCGGCGAGCTTGTCCAGGACCGGCTGCCGGGGCGTGCCGTACCTGGCGGCCTTGTGCACCACCGCCCACTCCAGCAGCTCGCCGTCGGCGATCATCCGGTCGAACTCGGCGTCGGAGACGAACAGGTAGTGCACGCCGTGCACCTCGTTCGGCCGCGGTGTGCGGGTGGTCGCCGAGACCGAGATCCAGATGTCCGGGAACCGCTCGCGGATGTCGGCCGCCACCGTCCCCTTGCCGACCGCGGTCGGGCCGGCCAGGACGGTCAGCCGGGCCGGCGGCCGCTCGGCCGTGCCGGTCGGAGCAGAGTCGTTCGGGTGCGTGGTCATCGTCACACCAGTGTCCAACGAGCCAGTCAGGGTTTCGGTCTGGCTCACTGGGATCACTCGGCGAATTCGCGCTCGAGCGCGGCGATCTGGTTCGAGCCGAGGCCGCGCACCCGCCGCGTCTCCGAGATCCCCGCCCGCTCCATGATCTGCTGGGCGCGGACCTTGCCGACGCCCGGGATGCACTGCAGCAGCTGGCTGACCCGCATCTTGCCGATCACGTCGTTCGTCTGCCCCTCGTGGAGCACCTCCGTCGGAGACGCTCCCGAGTGCCGGATCCGGTTCTTGATCTCGGCTCGTTCACGCCGCGCCGCCGCGGCCTTGTCCAGAGCAGCCGCACGCTGCTCCGGGGTCAAAGTAGGAAGTGGCACCGTTTCACCTGTCCCGTTGTATGGCTTCGCAAGGGAACCTAACACGGGTTCAGCCCGTGATCAGGACGGTGCCTGGCAGATGTTGCGCGGAGTCGTCAGTTCAGGGCCGGAAGGTCGACCTTGCAGCTGTCCTTGGCCTGGCTGGTGATGTTCTTGTACGCCGTCATCACGCCGGCGGTCTGCTTGCTCAGCCTGGCCAGCTCGGTCGCGTCGGAACCCGCCTTCTTGGCCTTCTCGGCGAACGCCACGACGACGCCCCAGTCGTCCTTGACGTCCTTCGGCGCGGAGCCCTGGAGCTTCTTCGCCTCGTCGAGGATCTTCACGTAGTCGAGCGGCTTCTGCGGGTCGACGTCGACCGCCTTGGCGGCGTACTTGGCCAGATCGACGCAGTACGCCTGGTCGTCGGTGCAGGCGGTCAGCGCACCGGCACCGGCGGCGACGGTCACGAGCAGGGCGAGAGTTCGCTTCACGACCACCACGCTACCGGGAGTTACGGCTCAACCCACCGGCCGGCCGGTGGGACGGAACGGGCAGAGCCGTCCCACCGGGTTGCCTCAGGCTGGGTCAGGAGCGGATCAGCCCGCGCTGTTCATGTCGATCTTGCAGGTGTCCTTGGCCTGCTTGGTGATCGCTTCCTGGGCCGACTGGATCTTCGGCAGCTCGGACTTGGCGATCTCCGACAGCTTGGTGGTGTCGCCGTTGGCGTCCTTCACCTTCTGCGCGTAGTCGATCACGGTCTGCCAGTCGTCCTTGAGGTCCTTCGGCGCCGACTTCTTCACCTTCTTGGACTGGTCCAGGACCGTGTCGATCGCCTTGGAGTCCTTCATGTCCAGACCCTTGGCCGAGTCGACGTAGCTCTTCAGGTCGCCGCAGTAGTCGCCACCCGAGCAGGCGGTCAGGGCGCAGGCGCTCATCGTCACAACGGCCGCGAGGGCTGCCAGCTTCCGCATCGTGTTCCTTCACTGTGTCGCGCGGGAAGACCGTGGCTCCCCGTCCGCCGACACCTTTCCGAACGCCGGGGTCACCGCAAGCTCCGGCACGCCGTGAAGAACATCGCACTGCGCGACTGGAACCCGTTTGTGACGTACTGCGTCAGCGCCGAACGTGATCGCCACCGCGTTCGCGGACACGATCACGAGGATCGCGAACCAGTCGAGTACGGCCAACTGCTGATGCAGTACGACGAGACCGACGAGGGCCGCGAGTACAGGGTTCACACTCATGAACACACCGAAGAACTGGGCGGAAACCCGGCGCAGCGTCAGAACGTCCACGAAATAAGGGACTGCGGACGAGAGCACACCGGCGGCCAGCGCGTACGTCGCCGTAGCGAGCGTTGCAGGGTGATGCATCAGTACGACAATGCCGACGGGTACGTAGACCAGACCGGACAACCCGGCCGCCGCGGAGGCACCTGTTGCGCCAGGCAACTCTCTTCCGACCTTCCGGTTCAGGAGGATGTAGAACGCCCAGCAGGTCGCGGCGAGCAGGCCCAGCCCGACGCCGAGGTAGTCCGTTGTTGCTTGCGGGCGGGTGAGGAGGACGACGGCGGGGGCAACGACGAGTGCACACACCAGGTCCAGCAGTCGCCGCGAGCCCAGCAGTGCGACGGAGAGCGGGCCCAGGAACTCGAGCGTCACGGCCAGGCCGAGGCCGATGCGGTCGATGGCTGTGTACAAGGAGAGGTTCATGACCGCGAAGACCGCGGCGAGTGCGACGACTGTGCGCCACTGGCGAGCGGTGATCGTGCGTAGTCGCGGCCGGCCGACGGCGAGCAGCAGGAGGGCGGCGACCCACTGCCGGATCGCCACCACGCCTGCCGGCCCGATTACCGGAAACGCGAGCGCCGCCACCGACGCACCCACCTGCGTCGACAGCCCGCTGCCGAGCATCATCACCACACCGGTCAACCGATCTCGCCTCACACTCCTGAGCGTCCGTCCGGCACGGCCGGCCGCAAAATGCGCCGGCGAGCGGATCTATACGCTGGAGTCATGGATATCCGGCAGCTGCGGTGCCTGGTGGAAATCGTGGACTCCGGCACGTTCACCGACGCCGCGATCGAGCTCGGGATCTCCCAGGCCGCGGTGTCGCGCAACCTCCTGGCACTGGAGCGCGAACTCGGCGTCCGCCTGCTGCATCGCACCAGTCGCTCGATCACGCCGACCACGGCCGGCGTCCGCGTGCTCGCTCGGGCGCGCCACATCCTGGCGGAGCTCGACGAGCTGGTGACCGAGGCGACGACCGGTCACACCCGCCTGCGGGTCGGCCATGCGTGGTCCGCGTTCGGCAGCCGCACGCGGGAGTTCCAGCGGCGCTGGGCCGCCGAGCATCCCGGTGCCGAGCTGCAGCTGATCCGCACCAATACCTCGACCGGCGGCCTGGCCGAGGGGTTGTGCGATCTCGCGGTTGTCCGCAGTCACCTCGACCTGCGCCGGTTCGCGCATGTTCTGCTCACCCGGGAGGCGCGGTACTGCGCTTTGCCCGCGGACGACCCGCTGACGCGCAAGCGGGCGGTGACGCTCGATCAGCTGCGCGAGCGGAGGCTGGCGATCGATCGGCGCACCGGCAGCACCACGGTCGACCTCTGGCCGGAGGACGCCCGGCCGGCGATCGAGTACACGCAGGACGTCGACGACTGGCTGGCCGCGATCGCCTCCGGCCGTTGCGTCGGCATGACGCCGCAGGCGACCACAACGCAGTACCGGCGCGACGGCGTCACGTACCGCCCGGTGCGGGATGCACCGCCGGTCGACGTACACCTGATCTGGCATCGCGAGGACCCACATCCGGCGACTGAGGCAGCGGTGGACCTGCTCACCGCGCTCTACCGGGAGTCGAGCAACCCGAGCAGCTGACGGCGATCGGACGCCTTCCACAGCACGTTGCGAATCTGCTCGATCCCGCCCACGGGCCAGCGGTCCGCGATCCGGCGTACCTCCGGGTCCTGGATCGCCGCCGAGAGCGCACCCGGGAAGTCGCCCCAAACGACCTCGAACGGACGGCCCCACAGGGCCCCGACCTCCAGCTCCACGGGCGGCGTGATCCCTCGCTGGTTGTGCAGCTCCCCCACCGCGCGGTACGCCGTCCTGAGCGCCTCCTCGCGCTGCTGCCAGGCGGAAGTACGTAGGACGTCCTGGAGCAGCGGGATCAGCGACGGACCGCACGGGAGCCGGCTGAACGCCGTACCGAACCATTTGGAGTACGGCGCATACCGGCGCTCGACCAGGAAACACAACCGCATCAGGTCCTGCACCAGCTGTGCGCCGAGCACGGACGAGCCGAGTTCGTCGCCGACGTACCCGATCCGGCCGACCGTGTTCATCTCGGGATGCACGCGCCACCAGGCCGCGATCATCAGGTAGCGCCAGACGTCGTCGGGGTAGTACGCCAGCCGATCGCGGACGACCTGCAGGCCGAGGTCGTCGTGGAACACCGCGCCCGCCGTCATCATCAGCAGGTGCTGCTCCGGGAACGTGAGCCAGTCCCCGACCGTCAGGTTCGCGTCGGGGTCGAATCCGAGCTGCGACCGGAAGAACTCGCGGACGGTGTGTACCTCAACCAGGGCGGCCCGCCCCTCGAACGTGTCCGGCACCTCCGGCCGGAGCTCCACGCCCTCGTCGACGAACAGCAGCACACGCGCTTCACAGTTGTGGTCTGTCGACATCTCGTCGTCGTACCCGAGCACCTCCGACCCGCGCCCCAGCAACGCCGCACTGTGCGGCACCTTTACCCGCGGCTCGACAACCTCTGCGTAGAACCGCCGGCACAACTCCAGCCCCGAACCCATGCCGACGAAGATCGCACACCGGCCTGGGTTCTGCACATTCTCAGTAGCCGAGAACAGTCCGGTAGGCGTCGTTGGTGCGGGCGGCTGCGTCCTGGAGGGCGGTGGCGTCCGGGCCGGCGCCGAGGATCTCGCGGGAGCTGGACGGGACGACGTTGCGGACCGCCGTACCGAAGACCTTGGTGAGGCCCTCGGCGGTGCCGCCCTGGGCGCCGAGGCCCGGGGCGAGCAGCGGGCCGTTGATGTCCAGGTTCTCATCGGTGGAGCTGATGGTCGCGCCGACGACCGCACCGAACGAACCCAGGCCGTCCGCATCGGCGTTCAGCTCCCGGAGTCCGTCGAGGACTGCCCCGGCGACGGTCGAGCCGTCAGCTGTACGGGCCGACTGGAACTGCGGGCCTTCCGGGTTCGACGTCAGCGCCAGCACGAACAGACCGGCGCCGGCTGCACGCGCCTCGTCGATCGCCGGCTGCAGCGAGCCGAAGCCCAGGTACGGGCTGACCGTCAGCGCGTCGCAGGCCAGCGGTCCCTTCTCGGCCAGGTACGCCGACGCGTAGCCGGCCATCGTCGTACCGATGTCACCGCGTTTCGCGTCGATGATCACCAGCGCGCCTGCCTCCCGCAGCCGGATCGTGGCCTGCTCCAGGACCGCGATCCCGGCCGACCCGAACCGCTCGAAGAACGCGGACTGCGGCTTGAACACCGCGACCCGGTCGGCGAGCGCGTCCACGACGCCGTAGGTGAACGAGGCCAGACCGTCGGCCGTGTCCGGCAGGCCCCACGCGTCCAGCAGGTGCGCGTGCGGGTCGATGCCGACGCACAGCGGGCCACGGGTGTCCATCGCGGCGCGAAGCCGGGCGCCGAACGGCAGGTTGGTCATGTCGTCCCCCAAGGGTCGGTTGCTCATGGCAAGCTCCTGTTGATCTGCCGGACCAGGCCCGGACCGTGGTAGATCAGGCCTGTGTAGACCTGGACGAGGCTGGCTCCGGCGTCGAACAGCCGGGTGGCGTCGGACGGATCGACGATCCCGCCGACACCGATGACCGGCAGGTCTCCCCCGGTCTCGTGATGGATGTGCGCGACCACCTTGGCCGAGATCTCCGCCAGCGGACGGCCGGACAGTCCGCCGGTCTGCTGCGACAGCGGGTGCGCCGACACGTCCGGGCGGCCGATGGTGGTGTTGGTGGCGATGATTCCCGCGACGCCGGTGTCGGTGCACACCTGGAGCAGTTCGTCGATCGCGGACGTGGTCAGGTCAGGGGCGATCTTGACCAGGATCGGCTTCGGATCGAGTCCCGCGACGGTCAGCGAAGCGGCCTCGGTGTGCAGCGCCGTGAGCAGCTCGCGGAGGTGGCCCGCGTCCTGCAGCGAGCGCAGGCCCGGCGTGTTCGGCGAGCTGACGTTGACCGCGAAGTAGTCGCCGTACCGGTAGAGCCGGCGCAGCGAGGTCACGTAGTCCTCGACCGCCTCGTCCAGCGGCGTCACCTTCGACTTCCCGATCGAGATGCCGAGCGGGTAGCCCAGCGAGCCGTACGCCGCCAGCCGCGTGGCCAGCGCCGCGCTGCCGAGGTTGTTGAAGCCCATGCGGTTGATGACTGCCTCGTGCTCCACCAGGCGGAACAGGCGTGGCTTGTCGTTGCCGGGCTGCGGATGCGCGGTGACGGTGCCGACCTCGACGAACCCGAATCCGATCGCCGGCCAGGCGCGCAGCGCGACCCCGTTCTTGTCCATGCCGGCCGCCAGCCCGACCGGCGAGGGGAAGCGGACCCCGAACACGGTCCGGGCCGCGCCGGAGCCGGAGACGCCCGGGCGGGGTCCTCCGCCCGGAACGCCGAACAGGCGGGCGCCTACGCGCGGGGCGCCGGGGATGCGGCCGAGGAGGCGGAGGGCGCCGAGCGTCTGCTCGTGCGCGACCTCCGCGTCACCGCGGCCCAGCCGGTAGAGCACCGGCCGGACGAACCGTTCGTACGCCGTCGATCCCGACGACCCGTACCGCGCCGGCACCCCCGACCGCCCCGGCCGGCGCGACGCCGGGTGACCCGCCCGGGGCCAGGGCCCCGGGTGGTCCGGCTGGTCTGGGCCGTCGGACAGTTCAGACACCGTGGATCCTCGGGACCCAGTCCTGCAGGGACCGTACGGCGATGTCCCCGGCCCGTTGCGCCTCGATGCCCTGGACCGCGGCCGCGAGGCCCTGCACGGTGGTGATGCACGGGATGTTCCGCGCCACCGCCGCGCTCCGGATCTCGTAGCCGTCCAGCCGCGGCGAGCCGCCCTGGGTGATCCCGATCGGCGTGTTGACGATCAGGTTCAGCTCGCCGTCCTGGACCATCTGGACGATCGTCGGCTCGCCGTTCGGCCCCGGACCCTGGCTGCTCTTGCGGACCGTGACCGCCTCGACCCCGTTGCGCCGCAGCACGTCGGCCGTGCCTTCGGTCGCGAAGATCTGGAAGCCGAGGTCCGCCAGCCGCTTGACCGGGAAGATCATGTGCCGCTTGTCCCGGTTCGCGACCGAGACGAACACCTTCCCGTCGCCGGGCAGCGGCTGGGACGCGCCGGCCTGGGACTTCGCGAACGCCGTACCGAAGGTGTCGTCGATACCCATCACCTCACCGGTGGAGCGCATCTCCGGCCCGAGCACCGTGTCCACCGATGCGCCGTCGATGGTCCGGAACCGGTTGAACGGCATCACGGCCTCCTTGACCGCGATCGGTGTCGAAGCAGGCAGCGTGCCACCGTCCCCGGAGGCCGGCAGCATGCCCTCGGCCCGCAGCTCCGCGATGGAAGCGCCGAGCATCACCCGGGCCGCCGCCTTCGCCAGCGGCGTCGCGGTCGCCTTCGACACGAACGGCACCGTCCGGGACGCGCGCGGGTTCGCCTCGAGGACGTACAGCACGTCGCCGGCCAGCGCGTACTGCACGTTCAGCAGGCCCCGTACGCCGACACCGCGGGCGATCGCCTCGGTGGAGCGCCGGATGTTCTCGATGTCGGCGTTCCCGAGCGTGATCGGCGGCAGCGCGCACGACGAGTCGCCGGAGTGCACACCGGCCTCCTCGATGTGCTCCATCACGCCACCGAGGAACAGCTCGTTGCCGTCGTACAGGCCGTCGACGTCGATCTCCACCGCGTCGTCGAGGAACCGGTCGATCAGCACCGGGTGCTCGAACGCGTTGCCGCCGCCGAGCCGCTCCAGCGCGGCGGTCAGCTCGGCCGAGCTGTAGACGATCTCCATCCCGCGTCCGCCCAGGACGTACGACGGGCGGACCAGGACCGGGAAGCCGATCTCCTCGGCGATCACGTGCGCTTCCGCGGCGGACAGCGCCGTGCCGTGTTTCGGCGCCGGCAGCTCCGCGTCCGCGAGGACCTTCCCGAACGCGCCCCGCTCCTCGGCCAGGTGGATCGCCTCCGGCGAGGTCCCGACGATCGGTACGCCGGCGTCCGCGAGCCGCTGCGCCAGGCCCAGCGGCGTCTGGCCGCCGAGCTGCACGATCACGCCCGCGACCGGTCCCGCCTGCAACTCGGCGTACACGATCTCGAGCACGTCCTCACAGGTGAGAGGCTCGAAGTACAGCCGGTCGGAGGTGTCGTAGTCGGTCGAGACCGTCTCCGGGTTGCAGTTCACCATCACGGTGCAGTACCCGGCGTCGCGCAGCGCCATCGACGCGTGCACGCAGGAGTAGTCGAACTCGATCCCCTGACCGATCCGGTTCGGCCCGGAGCCGAGGATCAGCACGGCCGGCTCGGTGCGCGGCGCGACCTCGGTCTCCTCGTCGTACGACGAGTAGTGGTACGGCGTCTCCGCCTTGAACTCGGCCGCACACGTGTCGACGGTCTTGTACACCGGCCGGATGCCGAGCGCCTGCCGGACGCCGCGGACGACGTCCTCGGTGAGCCCGCGGATCTCGGCCAGCTGCAGGTCCGAGAACCCGTGCCGCTTGGCCAGCTTGATCACGTCCGGCGTCAGCCGCGGCGCGGCCGCGACCTGCAGCGCGGTCTCGTGGAGCAGGAACAGCTGGTCCACGAACCATGGGTCGATCTTCGTGGCGTCGAAGATCTGCTGCGCAGTCGCACCGGCGCGGATCGCGTCCATGATCGTCCGGAGCCGCCCGTCGTGCGGCGTCTTGATGGCCTCCAGCAACGGCTCGAGGTCCGACGCCGGCTCGTCCTTCCAGGAGAACCGTGCCTCCGGCTTCTCCAGCGAGCGCAGCGCCTTCTGCAGCGCCTCGGTGTAGTTGCGGCCGATCGCCATCGCCTCGCCGACGCTCTTCATGTGCGTGGTCAGCGTGGCGTCCGCGGCCGGGAACTTCTCGAACGCGAACCGCGGCACCTTCACCACCACGTAGTCC
>DASXXB010000155.1:0-9533 GCA_036503355.1 Kribbella sp.
CGGCAACGAGCGTTCGTCCGACGGCGGCTTCGGCTCGTCGAACGACGGCGACAACAACTACGGAAACTGATCGGAGACCGGGCACATGGGTGTATTCGACAACATCAAGGACGCCGCCGAGAACCTGAAGGACAAGGCGGCCGACCTGGTCGACGGTCACGGCGACAAGGTCGGTGAAGGCCTGGACAAGGCCGGCGACTTCGTCGACGAGCGCACCGGCGGCCAGTACGGCGACAAGATCGACGGTGGCGTCGAGAAGGCCAAGGAAGGGCTGGACGGCCTCGACGGCCAGAACGACGACATCCCTGACAACCAGGGCTGATCGGGCGTCAGAACGCTGAGAGGCGGTCGCGGATCTGTTCCGCGACCGCCTCAGGCATGTCCGCGCCCGTCAGGCATTTCAGCGCACCTCAGGCCTGGAACGCCTGCACGGTAAGGTTTGCGAAGCGCCGGGACGCGGCGACCCGGGCAGCCGGAGTCGATGCGTGCAGGCCGCGATGCGCGGTCAGCATGATGACCAGATCACCCAGTTGGAAGTCGCGACGGAGCCGGCCACGCGCCTTGGCACGACGGGCCAGCGTCGCGAGGGACGTCAGCGTGTACTCACGGCTCTCGACGCTGTCCACGGCGTCCGGGTACGTCGCCAGGAACGCGTCGGTGAATCCGCGATTGTGGACGTGCAGCTCGCAGATCCGCTCGATCACCAGGCAGAAGCCCTCCCACGGATCCGCCGCGGCCAGCCCTTCCTCGACGATCTCCTGGCAGGCCCGGACCTGCTCGGCGAAGGCAGCGGTCGCCAGCGCCTGCTTGGTCGGGTACCGCCGGTACAGCGTGGCCGGGCCCACCCCGGCGTGCCGCGCGATGTCCCGCATCGGAACGGTCAGCCCCTCGCTCGCGAACAACGCCCGGGCCGAGGCCAGGATCCGCTCCCGGTTGTCCTCCGCGTCCGCTCGCAGTTTCTGAGGCAAATGCTCCTTCACTCCTCTCACTCTACCCAAGTGGACACATGCGTCCACTTATGCTCGGAGGAGTCGAGAGGAGATACCAGTGAAGGCAGTGGCAATCAAGGCGTTCGGCGGACCCGACGGGTTGAGCGTCGTCGACGTACCGGCACCGGAGCCGGCGTCCGGTGAGGTGCTGATCAAGGTCGAGACGATCGGCGTCGGCGGGGTGGACGTGCTGATCCGCAGGGGATCCTTGTCCGCCTTCGGTTTCCGCGAAGGTCTCGTGCCGGGTTCGGAGGTCGCCGGGACGGTGGTTGCCGTCGGCCCCGGCACCGACGGGTCCTGGATCGGGCAACGGGTCTGGGCGTTCACCGGTCTCGGTGGCGGGTACGCCGAGCAGGCGACCGCCGCTGTCGAGGACGTCGTACCGCTGCCGCCCGGTCTGTCCGCCGCCGATGCCGTGACGCTCGGGAGCTCGGGTGTCGTCGCGCACTTCGGGCTGGTGCATGCGCATTTCCGCGCCGGCGAGTCCGTCCTGGTCCGTGGCGCCGCCGGCAGCATCGGCATTCTCGCGGTCCATCTCGCCGCGCAGGGCGGCGCGTCGGCGGTGGCGGTGACCACCTCGTCGGCGGCACGCGGTGAGCGGTTGCGTGAGCTCGGCGCGACGCACGTGCTGGACCGTTCCGGCGCGGGTGACGACAGCGCTCCCCCGGCGTACGACGTGATTCTGGACATCGTTGCCGGCGCGGACCTGACCACCTTTCTCGGCAAGCTGCGACCGAACGGCCGGCTCGTCGCCGTCGGAGCTGTCGGCGGGCAACCGCCGGCCGAGCTGGTGACGACGCTGATGGCGAACTTCCGCAAGTCGTTGTCGTTCGCAGTGTTCAGTGCGGACTCGATCTCGGCAGCGGATCGGCGGGCCGTCCGAACCGAACAGTTCGCCGCCGCGGCGAAAGGCCTGGTGCCACTGGTGATTCACGAACAGCTGTCGCTGGACGACGCCGCACAGGCACATCAGAAGATGGACAACGGCGAGGTCTTCGGCCGGATCGTTCTCGTCCCGGGAGACTAGTTCTCGTCGGGTTCGGCGGCGGTGGCGAGCTCAATCAGGCGTTCGGCGACCTGGGCGCAGCGTTCTTCGGCGCGGCCGCGGGCGGTTCCGGTGTAGCGCAGGCGGGCCGTGGCGGTGAGGGGCTCGGAGTGGACCTCGATCAGCGCGCCGCCTGGACGCGGCTGCACCTTGATCGTGACCCGCACCCAGCCGCCCAGACCGCTGCGCAGCCGGAGGGCCAGCTCGTCCTCCGGCCGCCAGCGCTCGACCAGTGCGACCGTCAGGTGCCGGTTCTGCGCGTGACGCATGCGCGGCTCCTGGCCGTCGTACCGCTGCACGACGCTGCCCTTCTGCGGCCAGTTCGGCGTGGCGCGCACCTGCGGTGGCACGGCGACCATCCACTGCGCGAAGGTGGAAGCGTCCCGGATCACCTCCATGACGGCGTCCACGCCAACGGCGCCGAACCGCCATGCCATCACCATCGAGAGCCGCTTCCCTGTCCGCCGCACATACCGGATCCCGTGTCTATCAGGTACCAGGCTCGCCTGGCACCTTTCCCACGGACCCCTGAACGGTCAGCGAACCCCGGCAGCCGCGGGCAGGTGCACGGTGCGGAGCCGTTGGGCCGTGTACGCCGACACGTGCTCGGCGATCACGCGGTCCCAGGTCATCGCCGGCTCTGTGTGCCGATTGTGATGGTGCAACTGACGCAGTACGGCGGGATCGGTCAACAGGTCCGCCGTCGTCCGGGCCATCTCGGCGTCAGTGTCGACGAGGTAGCCCTCGACGCCGTGGCGGATGAACTCGCGGACGCCGCCCGTCGCCATCGCGACCACCGGGAGACCGGCGCACCGCGCCTCGAGCGCTGCAACGCCGAAGGACTCGAGCTCGGCCGGCGCCAGGTAGATGTCAGCAGACGCGTAGAGCTGCCGTAGTTCGTGACGCGTCAGGCGACCCGGAAGCTCGACCCAAGGCGCGACCCGGTGGCGCCGGGCATCGACGGCACGCTCGCGCGGGCCGGCGCCCGCGATCACTCCCCGCAGCTCGATTCCAGGCGGTACCAGTTCACGAATCCTCGCGAGCGTCTGCAGGAGCGCGATCGGCCGCTTGCGGCGGGCCAGGCGCATCGTGCTGACGATCGTCAACGGGTGATCGGAGCGGCGCGGCGCCCGCCAGGCGACAGGATCGACGCCGTTGTGCAGTACGTCGATGGTGCGTCCGGGCAACGACCTGCGCATCGCGGTCGCGACCGCCGCGCTCACCGCGGTCCATCCGACAGGCCCGACGTACCGATCGAGCTGCGACAGCGGCCACGGCATCGTTGGCGCAGGCAACGAATGTACGGTGATGATCGCGGCCCGTGCGAGCCGGGCGGCGTGCCAGGCCAGGGGTGAAACCAGCGACGAGTGGGCGTGGACGACGTCGAAGGTTTCCAACTCGTGCCGCAGCCGGTCGACGGCCACCGGTACGCCGGCGACGGCAGGCCATCGGACGACCGGAACGTCGTATCGCGGCCCCTCGGTCAGCGTGAAGACCGTGACGTGGTGCCCGGCCCGGATCAGTTGCCCGGCCAGATCGTGCACCTGCAACTCGATACCTCCGAGCCGTGGGAGGTAGACGTCGCTGACGAGCGCGATCCTCACGCCGCCACCACCTGCGGACGGCGCTGGAGTGACGTCCAGACCGCGAGCAGTACGCCGCCGACCGGGATCTCCATCGCGAAGGTGAAGCCGCGGAACAGCAGCAGCCCCGCGGCCACACCGGCCGGATCGCCTCCGAGAGCGACCAGCGCTGCCGTCGTACCGATCTCGACGATGCCTGCGCTGCCTGGCGTGATCGGAACCAAGGTCAGCAACCGCTCCACGGCGAGCGCCGTGAACAGTACCGCCAAGCCGAGCGGGACGTGCAGAACGTGGAAGCACAACCACAGCAACGCCAACTGCAACGCGAGATACGCGACCATGCCGCCGGTCATCGGCCGCCACCCGATCCGGATCAGGTGCAGCGTCGTACGCCGGAATCGCGGAAGCCGCTCCTGCAGACGCGAGCGCCGGAACGCCTTGTCCAGCAGGCGTCCGATCGCCACGGCGGCGCGCTCGTCGGCGAGGATCCAGACACCGAGCAGGACGGCGACCGGGACCGGCGCGAACGCCAGACTGCCCGCGCCGAAGGCCGCGGCGCTGTGCAGGATCGGCACCAGACCGAGGGCGATCGCGATCACGCCGAGCTTGGACACGACGTTCAGCAGCGTCGTCACCGCGAGGAACCCGCCGAACGCGCGCCGGGTGAATCCCCAGCGGCGCACCATCGTGAAGTTCAGCGCCGTACCGACCGCTCCGCCGAGCGGGAGAACGTTCGCGACCGCGCTGCCGGTCAGGCTCAGGGTCAGCCCGCGGCGTTTCGTCAGGCCGGGCAAGGACGCCGCGAGGACGAACGAGTGCGCCCACAACCCGGCGATCCACACGACCGCGAGCAGCGCGAGCGAACCTGCCGACACCCGCGCGAGTACGCCGCCGACCTCGTGCCAGGTCGAGCCGACCGCTCGTGGCAGGAACACCACGAGGGCCCCCGTTACCGACGCACTCAGGACGGACGTCAGCAGTCGCCGGCCCGCGAGCCGTTCTCGCTCGTTCATCGGCACCAGCCTGTCGCGCCGGCGCTGAGAGGGTGCTGAGTGCAACTGGCCCGGTCACGATCGGCGTGCCATGCTCGTAACATGGCGGGGTCCTTCACCCTGGTGGCGTTCCACGCCCACCCGGACGACGAGGCCCTGCTGATGGGCGGCACTCTCGCGCGACTCGCCGCGGAAGGACATCGCGTCGTGCTCGCGGTCGCCACGGACGGCGAGGCGGGGGCGGCCGCTTCGCCGTACCGTTCTGGTTCCGGGCTGGCGGCGATCCGCCGTGACGAGCTGACGCGATCGGCTGCGGCACTCGGGTGCGCACGGGTGGTGCGCTTCGGGTTCAAGGACTCCGGATCGTCGGGAGCACCGGCGGACGGCGCGTTCAGCACGCTCACGGTCGAGGACGCGGCGCGACCGTTGATCGAGCTGCTGCGAGACGAACACGCGGACGCGCTCACGATCTACGATCCGGCCGGCGGGTACGGGCATCCGGACCATCGGCAGGTGTACGCTGCCGGCCGCTATGCCGCGGAGTGTGCCGGGACTCCCTTGGTGCTGGAGGCAACGATCGACCGGCGGCTGATCCGCCGGCTGATCCGGATCGTGGAGGCGATCCCCGGTCTGCTGCCCTCGGTCTCCACGGAGGCGTACGACCACGCCTACTCCCCCAGCGCGGCGATCACCCATCGGGTCGACGTACGGCGTTACGCCGAGCAGAAACGTGCCTCCTTCGAGGCCCACGCCAGCCAGGCGAGCTCCGACGAGGGCGCACGCACGCTCGCGTTGCTGCTCCGACTGCCCCGGTGGCTGTTCCGGATCATGCTCGGCCACGAGTGGTACGTCGAACACGGCCGCACGCCGGGCGCACCGCTGGACGACATCTTCACCACCCTCCGCTGACACCACGAGGTGCCGGTGTGTTCAGGCGCTTGCCACCGAGTTCGCCTACGCTGAGACACGTTCCGTTCCGCCCACGGAAGGCTTGGTATGCGTCTGGTGGCTGTTGGTCTCGCGGTGGCTCTGCTGGCCCCGGCCGTGCCTGCGCAGGCACAGGTGGACCCGGTGGCATCTGTCGATCCGTTGGTCGGATCGGCGCGCGACGGCACGACCTGGCCGGGCGCGGTGCGGCCGTTCGGGATGATCTCGTGGAGTCCGACGAGCACGCGCGGGGACCAGACCAGCACGGGCGCCGCGAACGGCTACCAGTACGACGTGACGCGGGTGCGCGGGTTCAGCCTGACCCATCTCAGCGGCGCGGGCTGTAACCCGGGCGCGGCAGGCGACATCCCGCTCATGCCGTACGTCGGCGCGGTCGACTCCTCGCCGACGGCCGACACGACCGACGCGAAGTACGCGTCGAACTTCAAGCACGAGAACGAGAAGGCCGTGCCGGGCCGGTACACCGTGACGCTGGACTCCGGCGTGAAGACCGACCTCGCGGTGACGACCAGGGCCGGCGTGGGCGAGTTCAGCTTCCCCGCCGACCACGCCGCGAACCTGCTCTTCCGTACGTCGAACTCGCTGAACGGCAGCGAGGACGCGGAGATCACCATCGACGCGGGCCATCGCAAGGTGACCGGATCGGTGCTGACCGGTGCGTTCTGCGGGCGCCGCGCGAACGGTGGCGTGAACAACCGCAGGACGTACTACCGGCTCTACTTCACCGCGTCCTTCGACCAGCCGATCGTTGCCAACGGCACCTGGAAGGACGGCACCCTGACCGCGGGCGGGACGCACACCACCGGCGGCGAGGGGTACGCCACCGGAGCGGACCGGGCCGGCCGGGGCTCCGGCGGGTACGTGACGTTCGCGCCCGGTTCCGACGTACGGATGCGGCTCGGCATCTCCTACGTCAGCCTGGCCGGCGCCGAGCAGAACCTGCGCACCGAGGTGCACCCGAACGCTACCGTCGGCGAGGTCGCCGCCGAGGCGTACGCCGACTGGCGCCGTGAGCTGAACGCGATCCGCGTCACCGGCGGGACCGATGCCCAGCGGTCGACGTTCTACACCGCGCTTTACCACACGCTGCTGCAGCCGAACATCTTCAACGACGTCGACGGCCGCTACCTCGGTTCGGACCAGAAGATCCACCGGCTCGCGCGCGGGCAGAAGGCGCAGTACGGAACCTTCTCCGGGTGGGACCAGTACCGCGCGCACATCCAGCTGCTCGCCCTGCTGAAGCCCGATGTCGCCGGCGACTACGCACAGTCGATGTACCAGTTCGCCCGGCAGAACAACGGGATCTGGGATCGCTGGCTGCACAACAACGGCGCGACGCACGTGATGACCGGTGACCCGGCGGCCCCGACGCTGGCGACGTTCGCGGCGATGGGAGTCACGAACTTCGACGCCCGCGGCGCGTTCGGCGCGCTTGTGCACCAGGCCCGGGTGCAGAACGCCGACGCCGAGAACGACGGTGGTTGCCCGGGGCAATGTACCGGGCAGCGACCGGCGCTCGGCACCTACCTCGCGAAGCATTACGCGCCGCAGGACGCCTGCCACTGCTGGGGCGGTGCCGCGGAGACGCTGGAGAACTCGCTGGCCGACTACTCGCTGGCGCAGTGGGGATCTCGGCTCGGCGCCGAGGTGACCGATCTGAAGGACCGCGGCAGTTGGTGGAAGAACACGTTCGACCCGACCGTCGGGTACCAGCGCGCACGCAAGGCGGACGGCACCTGGCAGGACGGGTTCAGCCCGTCGACCGACGTCGGCTTCGCGCAGGGTACGACGTCGACGTACACCTGGATGGTGCCGCAGGGCGTGTCCGGCCTCGCGGCCTCGATGGGCGGCGACGCGACCGCCGTTCAGCGGCTCGACGCGTTCTTCCACGACGCGAACGGCAACTGGGCGGTGAAGGGCGGCAGCCCAGTGCGGTACGACCCGACCAACGAGCCGGGACTGCATACGCCGTGGCTGTACAACGGCCTCGGGGCCCCGTGGAAGACGCAAGCGACCACGCGGGAGATCGTCGACACCGTTTACGGCACCGGACCGTCCGGGCTGCCCGGGAACGACGATCTCGGCACGCTCTCGGCCTGGTACATCTTCGCGGCGATCGGGCTGTTCCCGCAGACCCAGGGCCGGGCCGAGTTGCTGGTTGGCAGTCCCTTGTTCCCAAAGGTCGAGGTACGGCGGAGCAACGGCGTACGGCTGACGGTCGAGGCGCCTGCGACGTCGGACGCGAACCAGTACGTGCAGGGACTGACGCTGGACGGGAAGGCACGGAGCGAGTCGTGGCTGCCTGAGTCGTTCGTCACACGGGGCGGGCGGGTCAGCGCTCAGCTGGGCGACGTACCGTCCACCTGGGGAACACGGCCTGTGGACCACTGAGCCGCGACCGGTAGGATGACGGCAGCTTGACCGGCGGTGGGGCTCGCCGGATCGAACTGTCGTCGTCCGGCGGCCAACAGTCCCTACCTGAGGAACCTCGCGGCGCCCTGCCGGGAGGTCGGTACAGGTAGGAGGCCTGTCTGTGGAGCATCACCCCGTCACCCCCTTGCCCAGGGGCGCGGTCGACTCCGACGTCGACCTGCGGATCGACGGCCGCGAGCGGCGGGCTCACGACCCGGTGATCCTCGGCGCGATCGCGGCCGGCGGCGCGATCGGCGCGGCGGCGCGCTATCTGGTGGGCCTCGGCTGGCCGGCTCCGGCGGGCGGCTTCCCGGTCAGCACACTGATCGTCAACGTCGTCGGGTGCGGGCTGATCGGGATCCTGATGGTGCTGGTGACCGACGTTCTCACCCAGCAGCGCCTGCTCCGGCCTTTCCTCGGTACGGGCGTACTCGGTGGCTTCACGACGTTCTCGACGTACGCCGTCGACATCCAGCACCTGGTCAGCGGACGGCACGCCGGGACCGCGTTGCTGTACCTCGCGACGACGATCGTCGGCGCGCTTCTCGCGGTCCGCGCGACCGTGAGCGCGACGCGTGCACTCATCACCTGGAGGGCCCGATGAGCCGGCTCCTGCTGGTGATCGCCGGTGGTCTTATCGGTGCACCGCTGCGGTACATCGCCGACCGGGCGGTCCAGGCGCGACACGACTCGTTGTTCCCGTGGGGCACGTTCAGTGTCAACGTCCTCGGGTCGCTGGTCCTGGGATTCCTGGCCGGTGCCTCGTCGGCGTTCCCGCATGGCGTCCAGCTCTTCGTCGGCACGGGGTTCTGTGGCGCGCTCACGACGTACTCGACGTTCTCCTACGAGACGATCCGGCTGTTCGAGGACCGCGCCCGGTTCCTGGCCGTCGCCAACGTGACCGCGAGCATCGTCGCGGGCCTGGGCAGTGTCTTCCTCGGCGCCGCCGTCAGTCAGGCGCTCTGGCCCTGACGGCTCAGCGGTCGCGCGTCGCGATGCCCGGGTACTCCAGCACGAGCCCGGACGCGTCGAACCGCAGCTCACACTCGAAGTCGAACGTTGCGGACGCGTAGTGGAAGACGTGCTGATGCTCGTCCGAACGCAGCAGCGTGTACTGCTGTTCGAGCCGCTCGACGCTGAGGTCATCGGCCCGCACGAAGGCGGCGGGCACCTCGACAGGCTCGCCGATAACGAACGGCAATCTGTGCACCGGCAAGGTGTTCGTCACTGCCGAGGACTCGAAGTCGACGTCCCTGCAACCGTCGAGGTCCGGGCGCGGCGTTCCGTTCACGGTCCAGCCGCCCGTACCCCGCTCGAGCCTCACCTGGCGATCCCCTGACGCCATCGAGTTGATCGCCTTCACGGACCGGGTCCCCCAGTCGGTGTCCAGGTCGATCTCGTACCCGACGAACCAGGTCGACTCCCCCTCGCGGGCCGCCGTACGGCCCCGGAGCCGGCCGGATTCGCTGAACAGAACCTCGAATCCGACTCGCGCGCCGGTGTGCGTCCACGAGGCGGCGGCGGGCAGGGCGTCGAACTCCATGCGCAGACCCTAACCAAACAT
>DASXXB010000156.1:0-9354 GCA_036503355.1 Kribbella sp.
ACCGCTCCGCCGAGGAACAGTTGCGGATCTGCGCAGCCCACGACATTGCCTGGGTGCCGTACTTCCCACTCGGCTCGGCCTTCGACCAGATCCCGTCACCGGTGGAGCATCCCGACGTACAGCAGATCGCCAACCGGCTCGACGCGAGCCCGGCCGCCGTCTGCCTGGCCTGGATCCTCGCCCACGACGACCACACCGCCCTGATCCCAGGCACCCGCAGCGTCAACCACCTGGAAGACAACCTCCGCGCCGCCGACGTACCCCTCGACCCCGAGGCCATGGCCAAACTCGACGCCCTGTCCTGACAACGCAAAAGCCCACCCAGTCGAACCGGGTGGGCTTCTGCACTAGAACTAAGAACTCACACGTCGTAGTACAGCTCGAACTCGTGGGGGTGGGGGCGGAGCTGGATCGGGGCGATTTCGGTGTCGCGCTTGAGGTCGATCCAGGTCTCGATCAGGTCCGAGGTAAAGACGTCGCCCTCGAGCAGGAAGTCGTGGTCGGCCTCGAGGGAGTCGATCACGGCCGGCAGCGAGGTCGGCACCTGGGCGATGCCCGCGTGCTCCTCCGGCGGCAGCTCGTACAGGTCCTTGTCGACCGGGTCGGCCGGCTCGATCTTGTTGCGGATGCCGTCCAGGCCGGCCAGCAGCTGGGCCGAGAAGGCCAGGTACGGGTTGGCTGACGGGTCCGGGCAGCGGAACTCGATGCGCTTGGCCTTCGGGTTCGAGCCGGTGATCGGGATCCGGATGCAGGCCGAACGGTTCCGCGACGAGTAGACCAGGTTGACCGGCGCCTCGAAGCCCGGCACCAGGCGGTGGTACGAGTTCACAGTCGGGTTGGTGAAGGCCAGCAGCGACGGGGCGTGCTTGAGCAGACCACCGATGTACCAGCGGGCGGTGTCGGACAGGCCGCCGTACCCGGACTCGTCGTAGAACAGCGGGTCGCCGTTGCTCCACAGCGACTGGTGGCAGTGCATGCCCGAGCCGTTGTCACCGAAGATCGGCTTCGGCATGAAGGTCGCGGTCTTGCCGGCCTTCCAGGCGGTGTTCTTGACGATGTACTTGAACTTCATCACGTCGTCGGCGGCCTTGAGCAGCTCGTCGAAGCGGAAGTTGATCTCCGCCTGACCCGCCGTACCGACCTCGTGGTGGGCGCGCTCGACGATCAGCCCGGACCGCTCCAGCGCCAGCGTGATGTCGTCGCGCAGCTCGCCGAAGTGGTCGGTCGGCGCGACCGGGAAGTAGCCGCCCTTGTAGCGGACCTTGTAGCCGCGGTTGCCGCCGTCCTCGACCCGGCCGGTGTTCCAGGCGCCGGCGATCGAGTCGATCGAGTAGTGCGCACCGTTCGACTTGGTCTCGAAGCGGACGTCGTCGAAGACGTAGAACTCGGCCTCCGGCGCGAAGAACGCGGTGTCGGCGATGCCGGTCGACTTCAGGTACTCCTGCGCCTTGCGGGCGATATTGCGCGGATCACGGCTGTACGCCTCGCCGGTCAGCGGGTCGTGCACGAAGAAGTTCACGACCAGCGTCTTGGCGCTGCGGAACTCGTCGATGAACGCGCTGGTCGGGTCCGGCAGCAGCTTCATGTCCGACTCGTGGATCTGCTGGAACCCGCGCACCGACGAACCGTCGAAGGCCAGGCCCTCCTCGAAGACCTCGGGACCGAATGACGAGACCGGGACGGTGAAGTGCTGCATGATGCCCGGCAGGTCGCAGAATCGGATGTCGACGATCTCGACGCCCTCGTCCTTGACGTAGGCGAGCAGCTCCTCGGCGCTGGAAAACATACGTACTCCTAGGGTGGCTCAGAGATTGCATCTGAACGTAGGGCCCGCCGGTTTCTCCGTCGTGACCCTGATGTTTCGCGGATGTTACGCCCAGCGTGTCCGCGCTGACCCACTGGTGTACGGCGGTGACGCCCTGAGATCTCGCGGCCCGTACAGCGTCGCGCAGGAGCGTGTCCGTAGGCTAGACATCATGGCATCATCCGCGGGCGCCGCAACCGGGCCCTCCGAAGAATTTCCCAAAGAAGATCAACACCGCCCGGGCAATCGGCTAGGGCTACCGGAGGACGGTCCGGGCTCGGTCGCGACCTGGGGCCGCCGTCTGCTCGCGCTGCTGATCGACTGGCTGCTGGCCGGCCTGATCGCGTCGGCGCTGACCGGCCGGCCGATGTGGGCGGGCGGGAACGACTACAGCCTGATGCACACGACGGTCTTCTTCGCGATGTCCGCGATCCTGACCGGCCTGGTCGGCAGCACGATCGGCCACCGTCTCTGCGGCCTGCGGGTGGCCCCGGTCCGCGAGGGCAAGACCTTTCCCGTGCAGCCCGGGCTGCTGGCCGGGATCATCCGCTCGGTGCTGATCTGCCTCGTGATCCCGGCGGTCATCTTCGACCGTGAGCGCCGCGGCCTGCATGACCTGGCCGCCAAGACCATCGTCGTACGACGGTAGTAGTCAGCGCCGCGTGAGGCGCAGTTGTACGTCGTCGAGGTACCCGGTCCGGAAGCCTGCCTCCGAGTACGCGAGGTAGAACTCCCACATCCGCCGGAACGTGTCGTCGAAACCGAGCGCCGCGATCGCCGGCCAGTGCTCGATGAAGCGGTTCCGCCAGACCCGCAGCGTCCGCGCGTAGTCCGCGCCCAGGTGCCGCACCACCTCGGCCCGCAGGCCGGTGTGCTGCGCGGTGACCTCCTCGATGACCTTGATCGACGGGATCAGACCGCCCGGGAAGATGTACTTCTGCACCCAGGTGAAGGTGTTCCGGGTGGCGAGCATCCGCTCGTGCGGCATCACGATCGCCTGGACGACGCCGACCCCGCCGGGCGCCAGCCGCCGCTCGATCGCGTCGAAGTACACCGGCCAGTACTTCTCGCCGACGGCCTCGATCATCTCTACGCTCAGCACGGCGTCGAACTCGCCGATCTGGTCGCGGTAGTCACGCAGCGCGACCTGCACCCGGTCGCCGACGCCGGCGTCCGCGATGCGGCGCTGCGCGAGCAACGCCTGCTGCGAGGCGATCGTGATCGCGGTCACCCACGCACCGCGCTGGGCGGCGCGGATCGCCAGGCTCGCCCAGCCGCACCCGATGTCCAGGACGCGTGACCCGGACTGCACGCCGGCCGCGTCCAGGATCGAGTCGAGCTTGCGCAGCTGGGCCTCGGTGAGTTCGTCGTACGTCGCGGTTGCGAGGTCGGCGGTGGCGGAGTCACCGAAGTACGCCGCCGAATACGTCAAGGTCGGATCGAGGAACTCGCCGAACATCGCGTTGCTCAGGTCGTAGTGCCGGCTGACGTTCTCCCGGGCGCCGGCCCGGTCGTTCTCCTGGTCGCTCGGCTGGGACCGGGTGACCAGCCAGCGCAGCGACTGCGCCCACTTCGGCAGCAGGTGCCGGCTCTCCTCGTTGCTGAACCGCTCGGCGAACGGAACGAGCAGGTCGGACAGGTCGGTGCCCGGCTCCGGGTCCCAGTCCCCGGCCAGGTACGCCTCGCCGAACCCGGATCCGGCGTCCTGCCCGAGCCGGTCGAGGAACGCCGACGTACGGTGCACCCGCATCGCCGGGCCACCCAGGCCGTACGAGCGGTTGCTGTCGAGGTGGATCGTGGCGGGCAGGTCCTTGGCGATCAACCGGATCGCGGTCGCCGCGCCGTACCTCCGGACCGGGTTCGACCGCGGCGGGGCCAGACTCGGCCACGTCTCGGCTGCCGGCTGATGCACAACCGCCGGTAGGAGATCCGTCATGGTCGTCAACCTCGTGTCCTCGATCCGTCCTGGTCGCACCTTAAGGCCCGACCGCCACCCCACGACGCGACACGGAGGCACTCTCGTGCCACGTCACGACTGATCAACTGCTGAGCGGCGGTTGAGTTACCGCCGTCTCACGCAGACAGACAACTGCTGGTCGCCCCCCGGCGCCGCTCAGCGCCCGCGCATCGCCTGCCGGGCGCCCTTCAGGCTGGTCGGGACCGGGCCCTTCGGCATCGGCACCTGCGGCCGGACCGCGTCCAGCGCCTTCAGCCGCTGCAGCAGGTCGGTGATCTCGGACGGCTGCATGACGGCCGGCAGCTTCATCACGTGCTTGGTGAGCTTGCGGATGTCGACCTCGCCCTCACCCTTGCCGGCGATGATCTGGGTCACCGGCGCGCCGCCGGCGACCCGGTTGTGCTTCTTCGCCTCGGCCGCGAGCAGGTTCTTCACCCGGCTCGCCTGGCCCTCACCGACCAGGACGATGCCCGGCCGTCCGACGACCCGGTGGACGATGTCGGAGTTCTTCGTGACGGCCACCGCGGGCGTCACGTTCCAGCCGCGGCGCAGCGTCTGCAGCGCGGACGCGGCCGCACCGGCCTGACCCTCGATCTGGCTGTACGCCGCCTTCTCGACCTTCCGGCCGAACACGATCGTGGCGGCCAGGAACCCGAGCGCGACACCGAGCGGGATCCAGACCAGCAACGGCCCGACCAGGAATCCGCCCAGCACGGCCAACGCGACGATGCCGAGGAAGATCCCGGCGAGCACCAGGCCGACCGTCGGGTCGGACTTCCGGGTCAGCTGGTACGCCGACGCGATCTGCTTGAGCCGGCTGGTCTTCTCTTCGGGCGCGTCGTTCTTGGCCATCTCTACCTGTCCTTGTTCATACGTGACTCAACGGCCTGGCGGTACAACCGCCCGGCGCGGTACGAGGACCGTACCAGCGGACCGGACATGACTCCGGCGAATCCGATCTCCTGCGCCTCGGCGTCCAGCTCCACGAACTCCTCGGGTCGCACCCAGCGCTCGACCGGGTGGTGCCGCACCGAGGGGCGCAGATACTGCGTGATCGTGATGATCTCGCAGCCCGCGGCGTGCAGGTCCTTCAGCGCCTGGCTGACCTCGTCGCGGGTCTCGCCCATGCCGAGGATCAGGTTCGACTTGGTGACCAGGCCGTAGTCGCGGGCCTGAGTGATGACGTCCAGGGAGCGCTCGTAGCGGAAGCCGGGCCGGATCCGGCGGAAGATCCGCGGCACGGTCTCGACGTTGTGCGCGAACACCTCGGGCCGCGACGAGAACACCTCGGCGAGCTGCTCGGGTACGGCGTTGAAGTCCGGCGCGAGCATCTCGACGCCGGTGCCCGGGTTCAGCTCGTGGATCTGGCGGATCGTCTCGGCGTACAGCCAGGCGCCGCCGTCGTCGAGGTCGTCGCGGGCGACGCCGGTCACCGTCGCGTAGCGCAGGCCCATGCTGCGCACCGACTCGGCGACGCGGCGCGGCTCGTCGCGGTCCAGCGCCTCTGGCTTGCCGGTGTCGATCTGGCAGAAGTCACAGCGCCGGGTGCACTGGTCACCGCCGATCAGGAAGGTCGCCTCGCGGTCCTCCCAGCACTCGAAGATGTTCGGGCAGCCGGCTTCCTGGCACACTGTGTGCAGTCCCTCGGATTTCACGAGTTTCTGCAGCGCCTGGTACTCCGGGCCCATCTTCGCGCGCGTCTTGATCCACTCGGGTTTGCGCTCGATCGGGGTCTCCGCGTTGCGCACCTCGAGCCTGAGCAGTTTCCGTCCTTCTGGGGCGATCGTCACGCATCCCAGGGTACGCGGCCTGGCTTGCCGGTTCGTGGTCGGTCCGCAGGTACCCGCCGTGGCGGTGGACGATCCGCCACTCTCCCTCCTCGCGCCGGTAGATGTAGGTGACCCGCAGCGTGTAGTCCTCGGCGGAGCCCGGGGCGAACGTCGTGTGTTCGTGGCCGACGGTGTAGGCCAGGTCGCCGTCGACCTCCGCGGCGACCACGTCGTACCGGAACGAGCGGCACGGGACGATGGTGGACGCCGCCCAGCGAAAGGTCCCGATGACCTCGTCGGCGCCGCTCGCGCATCGCCCGCCGGCGCCGAACAGGGTCACCGGATCCCGCGTCGACCAGATCCCCAGCCGGGCGTCCAGGTCGCCGTGGTGCCAGGCCGTTTCGCGCTCGATCTGGGCGGGCAGCGTCCCGGTCAGGAAGTCGTCGGTCTCGCTCATCGCAGGGCCTCGGTCGCCGGCGAGTTCCGGGTGGCTGCCGGACTCTGGTCGACCGGCGGAAGGTCGCCGTGCCGGTGGACGATCTTCCACTCGCCGTCCTCGCGCCGGTAGACGTGCGTGACTCGCAGCGTGGCCTCTTCGGGCGGGCCGCCCTCCCAGGACCTGGTGCAGCGTTCGTATCCGACGGTGTAGGCCAGATCGCCGCTGACGCCGGCCGCGACGAGTTCGAAGTCGTACGAGCGGCAGTCGGAGAACTTCGACGCGATCCAGCGGGACACCCGGGTGACGTCCTCCGTCCCGGTCTTGGCCGGGCCAGACGCCGCGCCGAACAGACTCACCGGATCGTGCGTCGACCACATCGCCAGCCGTGGGGCGACGTCACCGTTGTGAATCGCCGTCTCCGCCTTGATCTGCCGGGGCAGAGTCTCGGCGAGGAAGTTGTCGAGCTCACTCATTTGTCTCTCCTCCCGTGAAGTTCGCACCAGCGTCCACCGCGCTGCGCGGGGTCCGCATCCGGCGAAGTACGCATCGGAGTACTCAACCGCCGCTACGCAGGCTCCAGGCGGCGATCTGGCTCCGGGTGGAGAACCCGAGCTTCTGCAGGATGTGCTGCACGTGGTTCTCCGCGGTGCGCTCGGAGATGACCAGGCGCTCGGCGAGCTGCCGGTTGGTGAGCCCGTCCGCGACCAGCCGCGCCACCTCGGCCTCGCGCGGGCTCAGGCCACCAGGCTGGTCGCGCTCCGCGATCTGCTCGAGGCGGGCGACCAGTTCGGCGCTCCGGGTCAGATAAGCGGCCATGCCCAGCCTCCGGGCCTGTTGGTCGGCGTCGCGGGCGGCCGTCCAGGCCCGGGCCCGATCCTTCGGGCCGTCGCGGCCGAGCAGGCTGGTCGCCAGGTGATAGCGCGCTTCCGCCGCGAAGCCTGGCGCACCTGCCCGGTCGGCCTGGTCGACCGCGGCGGCCAGAAGGTCGATCGCCTGGTCGAAGTTGCCCTGTGCTGCAACGCCTCGACCGAGAGCGAGATCGACAGGGCCGAGGTAGACGACGCCGTTGCCGCCGGTCACGTGCGCGCCGCTGAACCGCCCCAGGCGGTCGAGCAGGTAAGCGAGGTCATCGGTCCGGCCGAGTTCGGCAGCGGCGAATGAGCCGTATACGTATCCAGGCAGCGTGAACAGCGCGGGCAGGTTCCAGGTCTCCGGCGGTCCCGTCTGCTGGTAGACAGCGCCGGCTTCGTCGGACCGACCTGACCGCAGCAGCAGGAACGCCTGGTGCAACCGGTTCATCGTCGCGAAGTGCCCTGACGACGGATCCCACGGGTGAACCAGGAATGCCGCCGAGCTGTCAGTCATCCCGATGTGCATCGTCAGCGCGCACTGCAACGCGAGGTACCTGCCGGTCGCCGAGACCGGCTCGATCGCGCGCATCCGGTCGAAACCGCGCCGGCCCGCGCGCTCGGCCTCGGCGAACCGGCCCTGTGCCTGCGCTACGCAGGCGGTGACCCGGTCGAGATGCCATCCGCCGACCGGCCCGCCGACGTGGCCGGACGCGGTACGCAAGGGCACGAGTTCCGCTGCCGCCTCGGCCAGACGGCCCGCCTGGAGGAGCGCGCCGATCCGCCAGATCTCGCCCCACATCTCGGTCCGCGGGCTGCCGGTACGGCGAGCGACCGCGATCATCTCGCCCGCCAGCCGCAACCGCTCGGCCGCGCCCGCGGGTCCGGGGCACGCTTCCTGCCGGGCGAGCAATGCCTCGGCGAGCGCACGGTCGTCGCCCGCAGTACGGGCCAGTTCGAGTGCCGCCCTGCTCAGCGCCTCGGTGCTGTCCTGCTCGCCTTCGACGAACGCGACGCGACTGCGCTGAGCGAGCAGCCGCGCGCGCAGATCGCTCGGACCCGCGTCACCCACAGCGGCAAGTGCCTCGTCGCACAGCCGTCCTGCGGCGGCGAAGAGGTCGGGTGATGCCTCGACGACCAGCGCGGCCTCGGCCATCCGTTGCGGGTCGTGCATCTGGCGGGCAAGGTCCATCGCCGCGGCCGCCGCACCGGCGCACGCCTCGGGGTCCCCGGCGAGATACGCCGCCCGGCCGAGGGCCGTCAGCAACCGGCAGCGCTGGTCGCCGGACAACGTCGGAGGGTCGAGCGCGAGGGCGCTGCGATACAGCCGTACGCCGTCCTCGTACGCAAGACGCCGTACCGCATCCTCCGCCGCCCGGACTGCCCAATGCCGAGCGGTCGCGGCGTCGCCGTACGGCGCGACCACCGACCAGTGCCGAGCAATCTCGGCGAGATGGTCGGCCAGGTCACCCTCGTAATATGCCTCGGCGGCGAGCGCAGCCGCACGGTGCAGCGCAGCCAGGTCGGCAGTCGAGAGCGAGGCCTCGACGGCGTCCCGCGTGAGGGCGTGCACGAACCGGTAGCCGGTGCCGGTTCGGGTGACCAGCCCGTACCGGATCGCCTCGTCGACGAGCGGCAGGCACTGCGTGACCTCGTCGCCCAGCGCGGCCGCTGCGAGCGCGAGCGGGAAGTCGCGGCCCACGACCGCCGCGGCCTCGAGCAGCCGCCGGCAGTCCGCGGACAGGTGGGTCAAGCGCTCTCCGACGACGTCGACCACGGTTCGCGACGGCTGGTCTGCGCGCCAGGTACCGCTTGCCAGGTCCCGAGCCACCTCGCGCACGAACAGCGGGTTGCCGCCGGTGATGTCCAGGACGGCTCGAGGATCGGTCCTGGCGTCCGTAGCGAGGACCCTCGACAGCTGCTCCCGTACCTCTGCCAGATCGAAGCCGCGCAGGTCGAGGCGTTCCACGGTCGCGCGCGACCGCAGCAGACCGGGCAGTACCCGGTGCAGTGCGTCCCCGGGCTCGGCGTCGCGGAACGCGGCGAGCACCAGCAGATGGGAGCCGTCGATCCGGTCGGCCAGGTGGCGCAGTACGAGCAGGGATCCGTCGTCGGCCCAGTGAATGTCGTCGAGCACGACCAGGAGGCCACCTCGCTCCGCGGCCACCCCGCACACCGCCTCGGCGACGTCCTCGAAGATCCGGAACCTCTCCTCGGGCGACGCTGTCCGGCCGGTGAGCACGCGATCGGCGTCCACGCCGACGTCACGCAGCACCTGCCGCCACGGCCAGAATCCTGGCGCGCCCTCGACCTCCGCGCACCGGCCCCAGGCGACGGCAACGCCCGCGGCCAGGGCCGTCCCGGCGAGTTCCTGGGCGAGCCGGGTCTTGCCGATACCGGGATCGCCCGCGCAGCACACCAGCCGACCGGCTCCGGCGCAGGCCGCGTCGAGCCATCGCCGCAACGCGTCGAGCTCACGACGTCGTCCGACCATTGAGTCGACAGTCGAATCGACCGTCGCGCCCGCAGGCGTGGTC
>DASXXB010000157.1:0-28093 GCA_036503355.1 Kribbella sp.
CAGTCCTTCTGCGCGAGCCAACGATGGTTCGGGGAGAAGGGACACGACGTTCACGTCGAAGCGCTGGCCACGTCGGCCTGGCTGTCGGACGCGGGCGCCTGGCCGGCGGTCCGGATCGGGTTCGTCTACTGTGCGGGCCCACCCGGGATGGAGACTCCGATCCGGGTGTACCAGCTGCCGCTCAGCTACCACCGCGAGCCGGCCGACAACCTCGGCCACGCGCTGGTCGGCGAGTGGGTCGAGCAGGACCTCGACGACACCGAGGTCTGGGTGTACGACGCGCTGCACGACAAGGAAGCGACGCCGTACTGGCTGGACGCGCTCACGCACGGACGGCAGCTGGACGGGCTGGAGTTCCATCCCGTCCACTCGCCGGACGGACCTCTCGAGGTGCCGGAGGACGCGCAGTCGCTCGTCCTCACCGTGGAGCAGAGCAACACCTCGCTGGTGTTCGGCGACGTGGCGCTGCTGAAGGTGTTCCGCCGGCTCGAGCCCGGGAGCAACCCGGGGGTCGAGATCGAGTCGGCGCTCACCGAGGCCGGGTCCGACCTGGTCCCGGCGGTGCTGGGGTCCGCGCGCGGCAGGTGGCCGCGCGCGGGCGGCGGCACCGACACCGGTGAGCTGGCGATGCTGACGGCGTTCCAGCGGAACGCGACCGACGGCTGGTCGTTCGCGACCTCGTCGGTGCGGGACCTGTACGCCGAGGCGGACCTGCACGCCGAGGAGGTCGGCGGCGACTTCGCGGCCGAGTCGCACCGGCTGGGCGCGAGTACGGCGCAGGTCCACTCGGAGCTGGCGAAGGCGCTCGGCACCGACGTGTGGGAGCCGGCGAAGCTGGTCGAGCACGCGTCGGCGATGCAGCGCCGGCTGGACCATGCTGCCTCGGTGATCCCCGAGCTGGAGCCGTACCGGGCCGGTCTCGGCCGATGGTTCGACGCGCTCGCGGCGTACGACCAGCCGGTGACCGTGCAGCGGATCCACGGTGACTACCACCTGGGCCAGGTGCTGCGGACGATCGACGGCTGGAAGCTGATCGACTTCGAGGGCGAGCCGGCCAAGTCGCTGATCGAGCGGCGCGCGCTGGACACGCCGGTGAAGGACGTCGCCGGAATGCTGCGCTCGTTCGACTACGCGGCCCGTTCGCTGCTCGCCGACCACCAGGGCGACCAGCAGATCGCGTACCGCGCCGCCGAGTGGGCGACCCGCAACCAGCGGGCCTTCTGCGACGGGTACGCCGAGGTCGCCGGCACCGACGCCCGGCACCACGACGTACTGCTGAACGCGTTCCTGGCCGACAAGGTCGTCTACGAGGTTCTGTACGAGGCCCGCAACCGGCCCACCTGGCTCCAGATCCCCCTGTCCGCAGCAGCCCAACTGGCCGAGCAGTAGCAGGAGGTTTTCGATGGGCGAGCGTGAACCTTTCGAGCAGCCCGTGACGGCTGTCGATCCCCCTGTGGTGACCGCGGTGCCGGTCGACCGGACGGCGCTGGAGCGGCTGGTGGGCGGGACGTTCCACGATCCGCATCAGGTGCTCGGGCCACATCTCGGCGAGCACGGGGTGACGGTGCGGGTGTTGCGGCCGTTCGCGAAGAGTGTGACGGTGCTGTACGACGGGCAGCGGCTGGACCTGCGGCACGAGTACGACGGTGTGTGGGTCGGGGTGCTGGACACCGACAAGGTGCCGGACTACCGGCTCGAGGTCACCTACACGGACGGGCCCGCGACCGAGATCGACGACCCGTACCGGTACCTGCCGTCGCTCGGCGAGGTGGATCTGCACCTGATCGGCGAGGGCCGGCACGAGCAGCTGTGGACGGTGCTCGGCGCGCACGTCCGCCGGTACGACGGGCCGGCCGGCGAGGTGACCGGTACGTCGTTCGCGGTCTGGGCCCCGAACGCGCAGGGCATCCGGCTGACCGCCGACTTCAACTTCTGGGACGGCCGCGCGCACCCGATGCGGTCGCTCGGCGGCTCCGGCGTGTGGGAGCTGTTCGTCCCGGGCGTCGGCCCGGGCACGCGGTACAAGTTCGACATCTGCGGCCGCGACGGCGTCTGGCGGCAGAAGGCCGACCCGATGGCTAACCTGGCCGAGACGCCCCCGGCGAACGCGTCGGTCGTGCACGAGTCGACGTACGAATGGGGCGACGACGCCTGGATCCAGCGGCGCGCGCAGGCCCAGGCGTATGCCGAGCCGATGAGTGTGTACGAGGTCCATCTCGGCTCTTGGCGGAAGGGCAGGTCGTACCGCGACCTGGCTGACGAGCTCGTTGCCTACGTCAACGAGATGGGCTTTACCCATGTCGAGTTCATGCCGGTGATGGAGCACCCGTTCGGCGGCTCCTGGGGCTATCAGGTGACGTCGTACTTCGCTCCGACCTCGCGGTTCGGCGACCCGGACGACTTCCGGTTCCTGGTCGACCGGCTGCACGGGGCCGGTATCGGCGTGATCGTGGACTGGGTCCCGGCACACTTCCCGAAGGACGCCTGGGCGCTGGCCCGGTTCGACGGTACGCCGCTGTACGAGCACCCGGACCCGCGCCGCGGCGAGCAGCCCGATTGGGGCACGCTGGTGTTCGACTTCGGCCGTCCACAGGTGCGGAACTTCCTGGTCGCGAACGCGATCTACTGGGCCGAGGAGTTCCACATCGACGGCCTGCGCGTCGACGCGGTCGCCTCGATGCTGTACCTGGACTACTCGCGCCAAGAGGGCCAGTGGGTCCCGAACCAGTACGGCGGCCGGGAGAACCTCGAGGCCGTGTCGTTCCTGCAGGAGATGAACGCGACGCTCTACAAGCGCGTCCCGGGCGTGATCACGGTCGCCGAGGAGTCGACGTCCTGGCCGGGCGTGACCCGCGCGACCCACCTCGGCGGGCTCGGGTTCGGGTTCAAATGGAACATGGGCTGGATGAACGACTCGCTGCGCTACCTGGAGCACGAGCCGGTGCACCGCCAGTACCACCACCACGAGATGACGTTCTCGATGATGTACGCGTACTCCGAGAACTTCGTCCTCCCGCTGTCGCACGACGAGGTCGTGCACGGCAAGGGTTCGCTGCTGCGCAAGATGCCGGGTGACCGATGGCAGCAGCTGGCGAACCTGCGCGCGTACCTGGCGATGATGTGGGCGCACCCGGGCAAGCAGCTGCTGTTCATGGGCTGCGAGTTCGGCCAGGAGTCGGAGTGGTCGGAGAAGGGCGAGCTGGACTGGTGGCTGCTAGACCACAGCGACCACAAGGGACTGCAGGACCTGGTCCGCGACCTGAACCGCGCGTACAAGGACACTCCTGCGTTCTGGAGCACCGACCACGCCGCGGACCGGTTCAGCTGGATCGACGCCAACGACGCGGGCAACAACGTGTTCTCGTTCGTGCGGTACGGCGCCGACGACTCTGTGGGTGAGCCAACCGTCGCGTGCATCACGAACTTCTCCGCCATCCCGCATCACGGCTACCGCCTCGGTCTGCCGTACGCCGGTCGCTGGGAGGAGATCGTCAACACCGACGCCACGTCGTACGGCGGTTCCGGCGTGGGCAACTACGGCGCGGTCGAGGCGGACGGGCCGGAGTGGCACGGGATGTCCACCAGCGCGGAGCTGTCTGTACCACCCCTGGCCACCGTGTACCTGCGCTTCACCGGGTAGCGTTCAGGGGTGACCGCCGTGGAGCCCCTGTCAGATGGTGAGTTGACGCTGCGACCGTCGCCGCCGAACGGGCAGGTGACGACGTTCACCGTCGAGCACACGACCCCAGGCCTCCCGGGCGATGTCATGGGCACCGTGGAGGTACGTCGGACCACGCCGGGGGCCGCCCTGGTCGTGTGGTCGCTCGACGGCGGCCCCGGTGTGGCGGAGCAGGCTGTGCGGCTCGTGGCGGAGTACGCGTTCGGCGAGCTGGGGCTGGAGCGGCTGCAGGTCGAGGTGGATGTGGAGCTGCATTCGACCGCCCGGGTGGCGATCCGGTCCGGTTTCCGGCGTGAAGGTGTACTGCGCGGCGCGGCGCTCGTGGAGGGTGAGCGCCGGGACGTCGCGATCTACGGCATGCGCGTCGACGACCCGCGGCCGGACACGGTGACGGGCTGGACGGCGTTGATGGACTCGGCGCTGCCGAAGAAGCGCGTGATCGCGCATGTCGTCGTGCGGGACACGGGCGGCCGGGTGCTGTTGTGCCAGGTCAGTTACAAGAAGGACCTGGAGCTGCCCGGTGGTGTGGTGGAGCCCGACGAGGATCCGGCGACCGGTGCGTCGCGGGAGATGGAGGAGGAGCTCGGTACGGCGCTTCCGCTGCTCGGCGTACTCGCGATCGACTGGCTGCCGCGCTGGGAGGGCTGGGGCGACGCGGTCGAGATCCTGTACGACGGCGGTGTGCACGACCCGTCGCTGATCGACCGTCTGCAGCCGGACGGGTTCGAGATCAAGGGCCTTTCGTGGCGTTCGCCGGACGAGCTCGCCGGCCTGGTGTCACCGCTCAACGCCCGCCGCTTGCCGATGCTGCTCGCCGCGCCGGATCAGCTGCACAACCTCAGCAACGGCTCGCCGATCAGCTCGTGAGCTGGTCGACGCACCAGCGGTAATGCCCGTCGCCGGCGTTCTCGTCGTAGATCGTGGCGGTGACGATCGCATACGCCTGCCGGTAGCGCCGCATCCGCGCCCGATCGTGCCCCAGCTCCACGAACCGCTCGGTCAACAGGTCGTCCAGCCGCCGCGCGTCCGGCGAGTACATGTCGAAGAACCCGGCCGCCAACGAAGCCTCGAACGTACTGTCCCCGGCCGTGGACAAGAACCCCCAGTCGAGCACCGCCGCGACCCGCTCCCCGTCCATCAGCACATTGGGCGGGCAAACATCCCCATGCACCACACTGAGCTCAGCGACCTGAAGCTCAACCAGAGCTGCTAGCACTTCCTCCAGTAGTTCAGGGAAATCGCGGACGTCCCGCTCCAGGTGGACAGTCGAGACTGCAGCGCGTCGCCGTACCAAGGAAGCCAGACTCTCACCCCACGACCCCGCCCAGAACGGCTGACCCACGACCGGCAACGCCCGACCGGCCGGACCAGGGCGCGCCGACCGCAATGCCTCCACGACTGCCACGAACGCGTCGAGCGCGACCTCCTCCGGCAGGCCCGCCTCGTGCAGCGGTACGCCGGTCAGTTTGTCCTCGACGCTGATCGCGAACCCGTTCTCCCCCGCGCCGACGTCGCGGATCCGCGGCGTCCGGAACGGCAACTCCGGCAGTTCGTCGAGGAACGCCTTCAACGGCAGCACGTCCTCCGGCCGCCGGTCGAACCAGACCTTGCGCACCGTCCCGTCCCCGAGGTCGTAGACGGCCCCTTCCATCCCCTGCCCGATCAGCTCCACCACACCGACCCTACCGACACCGATTCCTTTCTGCCGGTCCGCCGGTCTCTACAGCAAAGAGAAAGGACGAACCATGGCAAGCAAGGAATCAGAAGCAGTACGCCGGCACTGGGCGGCGGCTCGTACCAGGTCCGACGACGTCGATCGCGAACTCGCCGACCACCTGGGCCGAACTGACCTCGGAACCACCGGACGTGGACTACCTGGCCGTCCGCGGTCGCGAGGCGCTGTGGATCGTTCCGCACGGCGCGGCCGAGGACCGGGTGCTGCTCTGCCTGCACGGCGGCGGTTACATCAGCGGCTCGCGGTACTCGCACCGGAAGCTGTTCGCGCACCTCGCCCGCGCGACCGGCGTCCGCGCCCTCGTCTTCGACTACTCGCTCGCGCCCGAGCGGACGCATCCGGTCCAGGTCGACGAGGCGGTTGAGACCTACCGCTGGCTGCTCGACCAGGGCATCGCGCCCGAGCACATCGTTTTCACCGGCGACTCGGCCGGCGGCGGGATGGCGATCACCACGCAACTACGGGCCCGCGCGGCCGGCCTGCCGCTCCCTGCCGGCGCGCTGCCGTTCTCGCCGTGGGTGGACTTCGAGGCGAGCGGAGCGACGTACGACAGCAACCGGGACACCGACGCGTTCTTCCACCGGGATCTGGTCCGTGGACTCGCCTGGATCTTCCTCGGCGCGGAGGGTTCGCCGCGGGACCCGTTCGTCAACCCGACGTACGGCGATCTGACCGGCCTCGGACCGGTCTACATCCAGGTCGGCGGGGACGAAGTACTGCTGGACGACGCGCGTCAGCTGGCGGAGGCCGCGGAGAAGGCCGGTGTCGAGACGCGGATCGATGTGTTCCCGGAAATGCAACACACGTTCCAGATGGCGGCGGGACGCGCGCCGGAGGCCGACGACGCGATCCGGCGAATGGCAGAGTGGGCCCGACCGCTGCTGGGCCTGTGACCACGCCTGTGACCATGCCTGGCACTGCCCCAGCGACCGAACAAGGATTGGTGATGGGCGATTTCAGCGAGCTGACCGAGCCGTTCCGCAAGGAGCTGCTGGCGCACTGCTACCGGATGCTCGCGGCCGTGCACGAGGCCGAGGATGCGGTCCAGGAGACGTACCTGCGAGCGTGGCGTGCCTGGGACGCCTTCGAGGGCAGGTCCTCGGTGCGGGTGTGGCTGTACCGGATCGCGACCAACGTGTGCCTGACGGCGCTGGAGCAGCGCGGCCGGCGCGCGCTGCCGTCGGGGATCGTTGCCCCGAGCACCGACCTCGCTGCCGCTCCCCCGCTCGCACCGGAAGGGTTCGGGTGGGTGGAGCCGATCGCGGAGTCGCTGGTGGCGGACGATCCCGCGGCGATCGTCACGCTCCGGGAGAGCCTGCGGCTCGCCTTGATCGCGGCCCTGCAGTACCTGCCGCCGAAGCAGCGTGCGGTACTGATCCTGCGCGAGGTCCTCGCGTTCCCCGCGGCCGAGGTCGCGACGATGCTCGACACGTCGGTCGCGGCGGTGAAGAGCACGCTGCAACGCGCACGGGCCCGCCTCGACGAGAGCGCCCCGGCGCAGGGCGAGGTCTGCGAGCCCACCGATCCGGCGGCCCGGGCGCTGCTCGACGACTACATCGCCGGCTTCGAGAACGCCGACGTCGCCGCCCTCGAACGCGCCCTGCGCGCCGACGCCGCGATCGAGATGGTCGGTACGACGACGTGGTTCGACGGACGCGTGCTGTGTATGGCGCTGCTGGCCTCGGCGGTCGGCGAACCGGGCGACTGGCGGATGACCCCGATCGTCGCGAACGGCCAGCCCGCAGTGGGCGCGTACTTCAAGGGCGAGCCGTACGGCGTCGCAGTGCTCACCCCGACCCCCACCGGCCTCACCCACATCCACGTCTTCAGCGACCCGGAACTCGTGACGTACTTCGGGTTACCTAGAGTTCCTGCACCGTGAGCCGGGCTCGTCGGCTGGTGCTGATCAGGGCCAGCGCCAGCACGACGAGACCGACGGCGATCGTCGACCACCAGACGAGGTGCTCGGCGCGGACGAACCGGTGCGGGTCGGACGCCGCGGTGGCGCCGACGATCGATCCCGCGACCGCGACACCGAGCGACGTACCGGTCTGGCGGCCGACCGAGGCGAGCGAGCCGGCCAGACCGGCCATCGATCCGGGCATGCCGGAGACCGCCGAGTTCGCGATCGGCGGGTTGATGGTGCCGAGGAAGACCCCGAACAGCAGGAAGATCGCGAGCACGATCGGGAGCCGGGTGGTCGCGTGGATCGTCAGCGAGGCGGCCGCGCCGAGCGTCAGCGCACCACCGGCGACCACGAGCGGGAGTCGCGGGCCGCGGGCGCCGACGACCCGGCCGGTCAGCGGTGAGAGGACGCAGATGAGCAGGCCGACAGGCAGCAGGCACAGGCCCGCGTCCAGGGCCGACAGGTGGCGGACGGTCTGCAGGTAGAGCGTGGTGACGAACAGGAACGCACCGAACCCGCTGTACGCGACCATCGCGATCACCACGGCGGAGCTGAACGGGACGCTGCGGAACAGCCGGAGTTCGAGCAACGGCTCCTCGCGGCGACGTTCGTACGCGATGAGGGCGACGGCGGAGACTGCCGCGACCAGCAACAGTCCGAGAATCGGCGGCGTACCCCAGCCGTGCTTCTCGGACTCGATGATCGCCGTCACGACACCGCCGAGCAGCAGCACGACCAGGAGCTGGCCGACCGGGTCGAAGCGGCGGCCGCGAGCGGCGCGGGACTCCGGGACGTACAGGCTGGTGAACACGACCGCGAGCACGACGATCGGCAGGTTCACCCAGAAGATCGACCGCCAGCCGAGGCCGTCGACGAGCGCGCCGCCGAGGATCGGGCCGAGCACCAGCGACAGGCCGGCGGTGGCCCCGAAGATGCCGATCGCGCGGGCCCGCTCGGCGCGGTCCGGGAAGACCGTGACCACGATCGCCATCGCGACCGGGTTCAGCATCGTGCCGCCGACGGCCTGCACGGCGCGGGCGGCGATCAGCGCATCGATGCCGGGAGCGAGGCTGCACAGCAGCGAGCCGAGCCCGAACACGATCAGGCCGATGCGGAACATCCGCTTGCGGCCGAACCGGTCGGCGGTTGACCCGGCCAGCATCAGGAAGCTCGCCAGCACCAGCGTGTAGGCGTCGACCGTCCACTGCAGGCCGGCCGTCGAGGCACCCAGCTCGTCGCGGATCGTCGGCAGCGCCATGTTGACGATCGAGATGTCCATCACCGAGACGAGCAGACTCGCACAGCAGATCGCGAGCACGACGTACCGGCGGGTGCCGACGGTTTCCTGAAGCGTGGTCATACCTTCACGGTAAGATTTAGAGCGTGCTCGAAGTCAACGAACGCGGGATCAGCATCGCCGAAGCCGCCGAACGCACCGGCGTCAGTGTCCACACCCTGCGGTACTACGAACGCGCAGGACTGGTCGTGACCACCGTGGACCGCACCGCCGGCGGGCGACGGCGGTACCGCCAGCTCGACCTGGACTGGATCAAGATCTGCACCAAGTTCCGCGCCACCGGCATGCCGATCCGCACGATCCGCAAGTACGCCGAACTCGTCACCGCCGGCCGCGGCAACGAGAAGGACCGCCTGGAGCTGCTCGAGACGCACCGGTCCGAGATCCTCACCCAGCTCGCCGACCTCAGCGAGTGCCTCACGCTCATCGACCACAAGATCGACGTCTACCGCGGCCGCCTCGAAGCCGGCGACGCCGACCGCCTGTGGGCGCCACGGGACACTACAGCAGATTCCTGAGTCTGGTGGTCAGGAAGCGGCGTTCGGTCTCGTTGGCGGTGAGGGCGATGGCCTGTTCGTATGCCTCGATCGCTTCCGTCTCGCGACCCAGCCGGGTCAGTACGTCCGCCCTGGTCGCGGGCAGATAGGCGTACGACGCCAGCGCCGGTTCGTTGCTCAGGGCATCCAGCTCGGACAGTACGGCGGTCAGGTCCGCGCGCGGGACCAGACTGTGCGCGGCAGCGCGGTTGAGGGCCACGATCGGCGTCGGCCAGCTCACCAGCATCGCGTCGTACATCCGAACCACCTGACTCCAGTCGGTCCGTTCCCACGTCGGCGCCGTCATGTGCAGACCCGCGACGGCCGCCTGCAACGCGAACCGGCCGTGTCCTCGCTGCAGTGCCGTCGTCGCCCGCGACACGCCCTCGGCCACCAGCTGCTGGTCCCATCGCGAACGGTCCTGGTCTGCCAGCAGTACCAGCTCACCGTCCGCGCTGACCCGGGCGTCTCCGCGCGCCTCCGTCATCAACAGCAACCCGAGCAACGCCTGCGGCTCCGGCTCGTCCGGCATCAACCGGACCAGCAACCGTGCCAGCTCGACCGCCCGCCCGGTCAGATCCGTCCGCGTCAGCTCCGGCCCCGCCGCCACGTGCCCGGCCGTGTAGACCAGATGGACGACGGTCAGTACGACGTCCAGCCGCTCCGGCAGCTCGTCGTCCGCCGGGATCCGGTACGGGATCGCCGCCGCCGCGATCTTCTTCTTGGCCCGCGTGATCCGCGCCGCGGCGGTCGCCTCGCTGATCAGCAACACCGCCGCGACCTCGCGGGTCGTCAGCCCGCAGATCAGCCGCAGCGTCAGCGCCACCTGCGAGTCGCGCGCCAGCGCGGGGTGGCAACACGTGAACACCAAGCGCAACGGATCCGTCGGCTGCTCGGTCTCGCCCGGCTCCTCCACCAGCAGCGGCAGCTTCCGCCGCAGGTTCGTCTCCCGTCGCAGCCGATCCAATGCCAGCCGGCGCGCGACCGTGCTCAGCCAGCCGCCCGGGTTCTCCGGGATCCCGTCCGGCCAGGTCCGCAACGCCTGCACGAACGCGTCCTGCGTACAGTCCTCGGCCAGGTCGAGGTCACGCGTCACCCGCACCACGGACGCGAGCACGGTCGACCAGCTCTCCCGGTGCGCCCGGTCGACGACCCGCGTGACCTCGACCGCCTCCACGTCAGGCCTTGGGCGCGGCGTCCTCGGAGGTGTCCATCACCGGACGGATCTCGATGTTGCCGGACGGGCAGAGCTTCGCCAGCTCCAGCGCCTGGTCGAGGTCGCGCGCCTGGACCAGGTAGAACCCGCCGAGCGCCTCCTTGGTCTCGATGAACGGCCCGTCGGTGACCATCGGCTCCGCGCCGCCCTTCTGCCGCACCGTGCTCGCGGTGCTGGACCGCTCCAGCGCGGCCCCGCCGAGGATCTGCGCCCCGGCCTTCTCGACCGCCTCCGCGAACGCGGTGTGCAGCTTCATCTCCTGCTGCCAGCTCTCCGCGGTGACGTTGTCGTACCAGTCCTCGCTGTCGTAGAGCAGGAACATGTACTGCGCCATCTCAGACTCCCTCGTCTAGCGCTTCTTACCGGACATCATGCTGACGATCGCCGCGACACGGAATCGACAACGCCGGCCCGGTATTTTTATTACGGTGAGGTTCATGGATCACTACGACGTGCTGATCGTCGGCGCCGGGCTGTCCGGCATCGGGGCGGCGTACCGGATCCAGACCCGTTGCCCGGAGCGGACGTACGCCGTTCTCGAGGCCCGCGACACGCTCGGCGGCACCTGGGACCTGTTCCGGTACCCGGGGGTGCGGTCGGACTCGGACATGTTCACGCTCGGGTTCCCGTTCCACCCGTGGAAGGCGGCGAAGGCGATCGCCGATGGCCCGTCGATCCTGTCGTACCTGCACGAGACCGCGTCGGCGTACGGCATCGACGAGCACATCCGGTACGGCGAACGCGTGGTCCGCGCATCGTGGTCGTCGGCGGACGCGCTGTGGAGCGTGGAGACCGGCAACACGACGTACACGTGCTCGTTCCTCTACGTGTGCAGCGGGTACTACGACTACGGCACGGGGCACGTGGTCGACTTCGAGGGGCAGGACGAGTTCCGCGGACGGGTCGTGCACCCGCAGCACTGGCCGGCCGACCTCGACTACACGGGTCAGCGGGTGGTGGTGATCGGGAGCGGCGCGACGGCGGTCACGCTCGTGCCTGCGATGGCGGGTACGGCGAAGCACGTGACGATGCTGCAGCGATCGCCCAGTTACGTCGCGTCTCGTCCGGCGCATGACAGCCTGTCCGACCGGCTCCGCGCCGTACTGCCGGAGAACCTCGCGCACCGGGTGATCCGTGGGAAGAACGTTGCTCTGAGCACCATGGTGTACAGCGCCTTCCGGCGGTGGCCGGCGCACGCGGCGTGGATCTTGAACACCGGCGTGGCGAAGCAGCTGCCGGAGTCGATTCCGGTGGATCCGCACTTCACACCGCAGTACAAACCGTGGGACCAGCGACTGTGTCTGGTCCCGGATGCCGATCTGTTCAAGGCGTTGCGGAGCGGGACGGCGTCGGTGGTGACCGACGAGATCGAGCGGTTCACCCCGACCGGCCTGCGGCTGCGGTCCGGGCGCGAACTGGACGCCGATCTCGTGGTCACCGCGACCGGACTCCGGATGGTTGCGCTCGGCAACATCAAGGTGAGTGTCGACGGGCGGCGCGTCGATCCGCACGACACCTTTGTCTACAAGGGCATGATGCTCAGCGGCGTACCGAATCTCGCGTGGTGCATCGGGTACACCAACAACTCGTGGACGCTCCGCTCGGACCTCACCTCGCAGTACGTCTGCCGTCTGCTCAACCACCTGACCGCCACCGGCACGCGCATCTGCCTGCCCGAGGTCGACCCGGCCGAGTACGACGCCCCGCCGCGCCCGGTGGTCGACCTCTCCTCCGGCTACATCCGCCGCGCCGCCGGCATCCTCCCGCGGCAGGGCACCCACGGCCCGTGGCGAGTGCGGCAGAACTACCCGCGCGACCTGGTGGCACTGCGTTTCGCCTCGCTCACCGACGGCGTCATGCAGTTCAGCTGATCAACCGGACAGCCGATCAACTGAGCAGCCGATCAGCTGGGCACGGGCGCCGGGGGTTGCGGGCCGACGTACGTCGCGATCGGGCGGATGATCTTCGGGTCCTGCGCCTGTTCGAGGATGTTGGCCGACCAGCCGATGATGCGACTGACCGCGAACGTCGGGGTGAACATGGCGCGCGGGATGCCGCACAGCTCCATCACGACCCCGGCGTAGAACTCGACGTTCGCGTACAGATTGCGCCCCGGCTTCAGCTCCGCGAGTACGTCGACGATGCGCTGCTCGACCGTGGTCGCGAAGTCGACGAGGTCACCGCCGATCCCGCGGGCGATGTCGCGCAGCATCAGCGACCGCGGATCCTCGGTGCGGTACACCGCATGCCCGAACCCCATGATCCGGTCCCCCGCGGACACCTTCGCGCGAACCCAGGCGTCGATGCGGTCCGGCGTACCGATCTCGTCGAGACTCGCCAGCGCACGGTCCGGTGCGCCGCCGTGCAGCGGGCCGGAGAAGGCGCCGATCGCACCCGCGACCGCCGCGACCACGTCCGCACCGGTGGAGGCGATCACGCGTGCGGTGAAGGTGGAGGCGTTGAACCCGTGATCGACGGTGGAGACGAGGTAGTGCTCGATCGCGGCCGCGTGGACGGCGGTGGGTTCGGTGCCGGTGACCAGGTACAGCCAGTTCTCGGCGGCCGTGAGGTCGGCCCGCGGCTCCAGCGGCTGCTGTCCTTCGCGCAGTCGGTAGAGCGCGGCGAGGATGGTCGGGGTGACCGCGCAGACGAGCATCGCGTCGGCCTTGCGGCGGGCCGGGTCGGCATCCCAGAGGGGCGGGAGGCCGCGGACTGCGGCGAGCAGCGACAGGGCGGTACGGAGACCGGCGAGCGGGTTGAACGTCGCACCGGCGGTCGCGATCGCGGGGAGGACGGCGCGGACCTCGTCGGGCAGGACGCGCAGCGGTGCGAGTTCGGCCACGAAGCGGTCGCGCTCAGCGCCGGTCGGGAGGTGTCCCTCGAACATCAGGTACCAGACGTCTTCGAGCGTCTTGGACTTGGCGAGATCGATCGCCGAGTACTGCCGGTAGTGGTAGAACCCTTCGTCACCACGGACGTCGCCGAGGGTCGTCTCGGTGACGACGACATTGCGGAGGCCGGGCGGAACATTGATTGTTGTTGACATAGCTTCAGAGTTGACAGCCAATCAACTATTGTCAATATTGATCCAGTCAACATGAATGGCGCGAGGAGCGGGGATGCCGGCCGAAGGTGACGAGAATTACCTGACCACCGCGGAGGTCGCACGCAGGCTGCAGGTCAAGCCGGCCACGATCTACGCCTACGTCAGCCGCGGCCTCCTCACCAGCGTCCGCGCCCGCGGCCGCCGCGGCAGCCTGTTCGCCGCCGACGAAGTCGAACGCCTCGCCGCCCGCTCGGTAGAACACTCCGGCGTGATCGAACGCATCCAATCCGAGCTGACCCTCCTCGAGGACGACCAGCTCTACTACCGAGGCCAACCGGCCCAGACCCTGGCCACCACCGCCACCCTCCCCCAAGTAGCCACCCTCCTCTGGACCGGCACCCTCCCCTCGAGCATCGAGGCTGGGTTGTTCGGGGTTGGGCGGGAGGGCGTGGAGTTGGCCAGGGCGGCTATGGGGGTGGTGCCGGAGGGGGCTCGGTTGACGGATCGGCTGCGGGTGGCGGTGGCCGTGCTGGGTGCCGCGGATCCGTTGCGTTTCGACCTGTCGCCGGCCTCGGTGACGGCAGCCGCCGGGCGGCTGATCGGCACGCTGGTGACCGCACTCCCGGGCCGGACCGTGTACGGCGAGGCGACGCTGGGCGCCCGCCTGTGGCCGAAGTTCTCCGACGACGAGCCGCGCCCGGAGATCCTCGACGCCGCGCTCATCCTGCTCGCCGACCACGGGCTCGCGGTGTCGACCGTCGCAGCACGCGTCGCCGCCAGCGCCCGCGCGAACCTGTACGCGGTGATCTCCGCCGGCCTCGGCGCGCTCGACGGGCAGTACCACGGCGCAGCACCGACACTCGCCTACGAGTTCCTGGAACGCGCCAGGCACAACCCGTTGAAGGCATTGTCGGACCAGTTGCGTTCCGGCGAACCGGTGCCAGGCTTCGGCCACAAGATCTACCAGCACCACGACCCACGCGCCGACGTACTGCTGGATCTCCTCGGCGACCACCCGATCATCGACACCGTCCGCGCGATCGCCGAGCGCACCCCGGCCTTCCCGAACAGCGACCTCGCGATCGCCGCGATCATGCACGCCTACAACTTCCGCCCCGACGCCGGCGACGCCCTCTTCGCCCTGGCCCGGATGATCGGCTGGACCGCCCACGCCCTGGAGGAATACGCCTCCCCACCTCTCCGCTTCCGGCCCCTGGGCATCTACACCGGCCAACCCACCTGACCAGGGGTTATTTCGCGGTCAGTTTGATGAGGGTGGCGGCGCCTGGTGCGAGTGAGACCTGGACGGGAGCGACGCGTTGCCCGGCGTACCTCTGGCGCGCCGGCTGGAACACGCCCACCGACCCGACAGCCTGCTCGTTCAGCGCCACGACCGCCTTCGCGCGCTCACTGTGCGAGCGGTTACTCACCAGCAGCCACCGGTCGGTCGACGTCGTGTCGCGGGAGCGGAACGTGCCGACCACCACAGCACTGCCGGTGATGGCGCGCACCAGGTTCGTGGGCGTGAAACCGACCGCGCCGTTCGGGAGTGGCGTTTCGTTGGCGTGCTCAACGGTCTCGGACACCAGCGGCTTCAGCTCCCGCCCCACCGGATGCAGCCAGCCCGCATTGATTTCCTTCGCAGCGTCGTACCGCGAGGTTCTTTCGCCGTCGACCGTGATCAGCGCCGGCCCGAATCCCTCACCACGCGCGGCCTCGGGCGTCCAGTACGTGAAGTACTGGATGCCTTTGGCGCCGTACGCGAGGCTGATGTTCACCTGCCAGAGCAGTTCGGCCGCGGTCGGCTCGCGATGACCGTTGTAGGCGAGTGTCTGGATGAATACCCAGGACGGGATGTCGCCGTGCAGCGCGGCGTCGCGGACGATCGCCCAGTTGTGGAAGTAGTTCGCGTCCTCGCGGCCCTCGGACAGCAGCGGGTACCGGTCGAACGAGATCAGCGACGGCTTCACGACGTCGACGAAGTTCCGGTAGTACGACGCGTCGTCGGACGGGAACAGGTTGATGTAGGGCAGCAACTGCGGCGCGAGTTCCCGCGAGATCTCCAGCGCCTTCGCGAGCGTCGCGAACCAGCCCGGACCGGGTTCGTCGTAGAAGTTGAAGCCGGCCAGCGAGGAGTACGGGCCGTACGCGTTGCGCGCCCGGGTGTAGAGCTCGCGCGCCTCGGCCGGTGTGATGCTGAGAAAGTCCGTCGTGGTGTCGGAGATCGAGAACCAGCGGGACATGTTCCGGATCTGGATGTCGTCCGAGATCAGCATCTTGAGGCCGGCGTCGCGGGCCAGGCCGAGCTGGTACTGGAAGATGTTGCCGTCGCCCGCGTAGTTGCCGGAGATGACGAAGTCGAACCCGGCGTTCTTGATCTCCGCGAACCGTTCCGCCGTACTCGCGTACGGATGCGGAGGCCAGAACAACCCGACCGGGAACTCCGGCCCACCGGTCAACGGCAGAACATCCGGCGACGGTACGGCGACATCCGCCGCCAACGCGCCGCCCGATGTGGTGGAGGCTGCCGCGGTGGATGCGGACGCGGTGGCGGCTGCCGCGGTGAGGGCAGTGGCCCCGGCGCCCAGTAACAGGCTGCGGCGGCTGGGACCCAGGATCTGATGCGGACTCTGCATGACTCTCCTTCGGAAGGCGGTGCGGTGGGGTCATGGGTGCTGGCGGTGCGTGGCGACTGCGTCGGCGGTGGCGTCGAAGGCTTGTTCGGCGAGGGGGTAGTCGCGTTGGGCGACGCCGAGGTAGAGGGCGTCGAGTACGAGCATCTGGGCGTGCCGTCCGGCCAGTCCGCCGGTCCGGAACGTGACGTCGCGGGCGGCGGTGACCAGCACGATGTCTGCCGCCTCGGCCAGCGGCGACCGCGGATAGTTGGTGATGGCAACAGTCGTCGCGCCCTGCCGGCCGGACCTGGTGAGCGGCTCGAGTACCTCGAGGGTCTCGCCGCTGTGCGAGATCCCGACCGCGACGTCTCCCGCACCGAGCAGTGCGGAGCTGGCGAGCGCGGTGTGTACGTCGCTCCAGGTGCTGGCGCCGCGTCCGATCCGGTGCAGCCGCAACCGCAGGTCCTCAGCGACCGCCGCAGAACCCGCCACGGCATACAGATCGATCCGTCGTGCATCGGAGATCGCCTGCGCCGCACGCCCGAGCGCGTTCACGTCCAGCGCCGCGACAGTGTCCTCGAGCGCACGGGTGTCGGCGCGCAGCAGGGTCCGCAGTACGTCGTCCAGCGAGTCGTCCGGACCGACCTCGGACCCGGTACCGCGCTCCCAGCTCAGACTGGTCCGACCACTCTCGGCCGCCAGCGCCAGCCGAAGCTCGGCGTACCCGGACAGGCCGAGCGCGAGACAGAACCGGGTGACGCTCGGCAGCGACGTACCGCAACGTGCCGCCAGCTGACCGATCGTCGACGACGCCACCGCCGCCGGATCCCGCAGTACCTCGGCCGCGATCCGCGACTGCGCCGGGCTCAGTGCCGGCAGCAGACCTCGGATCCGCGCCTCGAGACTCGGCGGCGGTGACTCGACAGCGCTCATGTGAAGAATTCTCAGAGCACTCCGATGATAATTACAAGAATTCACACTGTCCGATACCGGCCAGCGTGATGTTCAGCGGATCAGAAGAGCGCCGCCATCAGGCGGCGGCGGGCCTTGACCACCCGCTCGTCGTCCGCACCGACGACCTCGAAGAGCTCGAGCAGGTGCAGCCGTACGGCGTTGCGCTCGTCACCGGCGGTCGCCTGGATCGTGGAGATGAGCCGCGCGAAGGCGTCGTCGACGTGCCCGCCCATCAGGTCCACGTCGGCGACCAGCAACTGCGCCTCGACGTCGGCCGGGTTCTCGGCGGCGCGGCTCCGGACGTCGGCCGGCACGTCCTGCGTCCGCTTCACCAGCTGCACGCGCGCCAGCCCCGACTTCGCCTCGGCGTCGTTCGGCGTCTCCTTCAGCAACTCCTCGTACGCCGCGATCGCGCCGTCCAGGTCGCCCGCCGCGACCGCGTTGTCGGCCTTCTCGTACCGCGGGTTCGGCGCGTCCTCCTCAGGCGCCTCGGCCGCCGGACCGACCGGCTCGGCCCGCCCGGTGATGCCGTTGGCGACCGCGACCGTGAGCAACTGGTCGAGGTACTGCCGGACCTCGGCCTCGCCGAGCACGCCCTGGAACAGCGGAACCGGCTGCCCGCGCAGGATCGCGATCACGACCGGCACCGCCTGGACGCCGAACGCCTGCGCCACCTGCGGGTTCGCGTCGACGTCGATCCGGGCCAGCAGGAACTTCCCGGCGTACTCCGTCGACAGCCTGGTCAGGACGTCGCCGAGGCCGCCCGGCGAGCGCGGTGACCACAGCTCGACGACGACCGGAGCCTGGATGGAGCGGTCGATCACGTCGGCCTGGAAGTTGGCCTCGGTGACCTCCAGCACGTACGCGCCGCCGCCACCGGGCGCACCACCCGCAGGCGGGCCGCTCGGCGAACCAGCGCCGGCACCGGCAGGCTTGCGGAGGGACGACAGGTCGACCGCCCCAGGACGGGAGAAGTTGGACTGGGTCACCACTGGCCTCGCATTCGGTGCGTACTCCGTACGTTCACAGGTCTATCTTCTACGACGCGGCCGACTTGCGTTGTGCCCGGGTCACCATCAGCAGCCGCGCGAGTCCGGCGCGGGTACCCGCGACCGCCAGGCGGTCCCCGATCTTCACCGGCCGGGTCAGCACCGGTTTCCAGTCCCAGGTCCCGTGCTCGTCCTGCAGCGCGAGGATCCGCAACCCCTCGGCCTCGTTCAGCTCGCCCAGGCGGCGTCCGTCGGCGACCGATCCGGCCTCGACGGCCACCTCGGTCAGCAGCAGTACGCGACGCCCGGCCGGCACGATCACCTGGCGGCGTTCGTTACCGACCGCGGCCGCGACGGCGGGCGCAACCAGCATCGACACCGACCGGCTGTTGCCGAGCCCCAGCTGCCGCTCGACCCGCTCGGCCAGGTCGTGGTCGAACATCCGCATCGTGATCCGGGCGTCCGGGTTGAGGCCCTGCGCGACCATCGCCGACTCCAGGTTCGTGATGTCCCCGTCGGTGATCGCCAGCATCGCCTGACAGTGCTGTACGCCGGCCGACCGCAGCGTCTCCTCGTTGCTGCTGTCCCCGACCACGACCGGGATCTTCAGCCGATGAGCGACCTGTACGCCGGGAGCCTCGTCGTCCTGGTCGACGCCGACCACCGCGACGCCGCGGTCGACGAGGATCTCCAGCACCCGCGCGCCGACCGTACCGAGGCCGCAGACCACCACGTGGTTGCGCGGGCGCCCGCGGACGCCGCCGATGATCCGCGACAGCCGCGCACCGATCAGCGAGTCGACGACGACCGCGGTGAGCAGCGCCATCAGCACGATGCCGGTCAGCTGCACGACAACCGCGCTGACCTTCACCCACGGCTCCGCGTCGTTGAACTTGTCGTCGTCGATCCCCGCCGAGGTCACCACGCCGGCCGCGAGGTACAGCGCCCGCCACCATTCGATATTGCCGAAGAAGTGCACCACCGCCGTACCGATCGCGATCAGCAGCGCCATCAGCGCCGCGATCTTCCGGACCCGGCTGTCGAGGATGTCCCGGACCGCCATCACCCAGCCCGCCGGGCGTACGCCGCGACTGCGCCAGATCGACCGCACGCCGGTCCCGAGCACGATGTCGCCCGCCGGGTCGACGCTCGACTGCGGCAGCAACTGCGGCGTCGCCGACGACGTGGTGTCGGCCAGTACCGTCAGGTGCGGCTCCCGGATCAGGTCCGCCTGCCCGACGACGACCATCCGGCCGCCGAGGTCCATCCAGGTCAGCTCGTCGTCGTCGAGCGCGTCCGAGACGAACGCGGGCGCGGCCAGTGACGGCCCGTTGATCACCACGCAGTCGCCGAGCAGGCTGTTCAGCTGTTTGCCCAGGCGCGGGTTCACCATCTGCAGGATGATCCGCAGATCCCGGTCCATGTCGCGGGCGGTCAGGGCCGTGTGCACGTTGTGGACGTCGTCGGTGTCCAGCAGCACGAGGGCTCGGGCCGTGGACGGCGTACCGTCGTCGTCCGCGTCCACTCCCGCATCCCTGAGCAAGGCCTCGCTGATCACCCGGGCGGGGATCACGGTCGCGCCCAGCTCGCCGATCCGGTCGTAGTGGCGGGACGTCGGGTTGACGATCGCGGTCACCCGCTCCCCCGAGCTCACCAGTTCGGTGACCACCCGCAGCATCGTGCGGTCGGAGCCACAGACCACGACCGGACGCTCGTCGGCCGTCCCGGTCGCCGCCGAACGGTCGCGGCGGCCGGACGCCGGCGGCTCAGAATCGGGCGGGCTCTCGGTACTCTCCCCACTGTTCCCGAAGAACGTGACAGATTTCCCCCATCGTGGCCTCCGCACGCACCGCCTCCAGCATGGGCTCGATCAGGTTGCCAGTGCCGCTGGCCGCCTCCACCAGAGCCGACAGCGTACGCCGTACCCGGTCCTCGTCGCGGTGGGACTTGCGCTCGGCAAGCACCCGGCACTGCTCGACCTCGACCTCGTGCGAGACCCGGAGGATCTCCAGCGCGCCGGACACGGTGTCGGTGAGCGTGTTGACGCCGACGATCTTCTTCTCGCCCTTCTCGAGCTTCTGCTGGTACTCGAACGCGGCGTCGGCGATCTCGGCCATGAACCAGCCGTCCTCGATCCCGCGCAGGATGCCGCCGGTCATCGTCTCGTCCGGGCTCATTTCCCTGATCCGAGCGAAGATCTCCTCGGCCTCGGCCTCGATCTTGTCGGTGAGCGCCTCGACGTACCAGGAACCGCCGAGCGGGTCGGCGACGTTCGTGACGCCGACCTCCTCCATCAGCACCGACTGGGTGCGCAGCGCGATCTCGGCCGACTCCTCGCTCGGCAGCGCGAGCGTCTCGTCGAGCGCGTTGGTGTGCAGCGAGTTCGTCCCGCCGAGTACTGCGGCGAGCGCCTCGACGGCCGTCCGTACGACGTTGTTGTACGGCTGCTGCGCCGTCAGGGACACCCCGGCCGTCTGCGTGTGGAACCGCAGCCACTGCGCCTTCTCCGTGCGAGCGCCGTACACGTCCCGCAGCCAGCGCGCCCAGATCCGCCGGGCGGCGCGGAACTTCGCGATCTCCTCGAAGAAGTCCAGGTGGCTGTCGAAGAAGAACGACAGGCCGGGCGCGAACACGTCGACGTCGAGCCCGCGCGACAGCCCGAGCTCGACGTACCCGAAGCCGTCGGCGAGCGTGTACGCGAGCTCCTGCGCGGCGGTCGAGCCGGCCTCGCGGATGTGGTAGCCGGAGACGCTGAGCGGCTTGTACGCCGGGATCGTCGTCGCGCAGTACTCCATCAGGTCGCCGATCAGGCGCAGATGCGGCTCCGGTGGGAACAGCCACTCCTTCTGCGCGATGTACTCCTTGAAGATGTCGGTCTGCAGCGTGCCGTTGAGCTTGGAGATGTCCGCACCCTGGCGCTCGGCGGCGACCAGGTACATGCAGAAGGCTGGGACGGCGGGGCCGGAGATCGTCATCGAGGTGGTGACGTCCTGCAGCGGGATGTCCTTGAACAGCCGGTCCATGTCGATGGCCGAGTCGATCGCGACGCCGCAGTGCCCGACCTCGCCGAGCGACTTCGGGTCGTCGGAGTCGCGGCCCATCAGGGTCGGCATGTCGAAGGCGACCGACAGGCCGCCGCCACCGCCGTTGAGGATCATCTGGTAGCGCTCGTTGGTCTGCTCGGCGTTGCCGAAGCCGGCGAACTGGCGGATCGTCCAGGTGCGGCCGCGGTACCCGGTCGCGTACAGGCCGCGGGTGAACGGGAACTCCCCCGGCCAGCCGATCCGCTCCATCCGCGGGTCGTCGACCCCCTCGGGTGGGCCGTACACCGGCTCGACCTCGGTGCCGGACAGTGTGGTGAAGTCGGCCTCCCGCCTGCGCGCGGCGTCGTACCGCTGCTGCCACCGGTTCCGCCCGGCCGCGATCTGCTCGGCATCCATCAGTCAGACCTCCCTAGAACCTGAGCCCCAAAATACTAGGACGTCCAACTATTTCCAATCGCGGCTGCGTCACATCGCCGAGAGTTGTGTCAGGTGAAGTCGCCGGCGTTGTGGCGCAGTGGTTCGAGGACGGACCAGAGCATCTTGAGCTGCTCGTCGGTGAGGCCGGAAAGGGCGAAATCGGCGGCGACCAGGTCGGCGGTGGCGCGTTCGACGAGCTCACGGCCCTCTGGGGTGATCTCGCAGAGGATGGCGCGGCCGTCGTCGGGGTGCGGGGTCCGGGTCACGAGGCCGGCGGCCTCCAGCCGGCGGACGATCGAGGTGACGGACGTCGGGTGCACCTGCAGCCGCTCGCCCATCTTCCCCAGCGGCAGCGACCCGCGCCGCGAGAACGTCAGCAGCACCAGGGCCTCGAACCGGGCGAACGTCAGTCCGTGCTTGCGGAGGATGTCGTCCAGCTCGTTGATCACGATCTGCTGGGCGCGCATCAGCGACGTGACGGCCCGCATCTGCTCGACCGCCCCCCAGCGCCGGCCCCACTGCCGCGACGCCTCGTCGATCGGATCAAACGCCAAAGCCCGCTTTCTGGCCATGAGCGGAACCTTAGCCCGAGACTTGTCTCACCATGGCCAAACCCAAAGATTCGGACTTTCCGGCGCTCGGGCGCGATGTTCCCGCCGAGCTGTTGATCAGTATCCGGTTCCGCAAGTACTCCGCACAGGCGCACAGCGCGCGCTTCTGGTACCGGATCCTGGGGATCGCCCAGCTCTGCGCTGCCCTGGTGATCGCGACCTCGGTGGCGATCAGCGCGCCGAGCTGGCTGGCTCCCGCACTGGGCGGCGTGATCGCGCTCGCCGAAGGGGTCCGGACGTTGTTCGGGCTCAAGGACGCGTACCCGACGTACACCCGGACCGCGCAGGAGCTCCGCAACGAGGCCTGGCTGTATGCGCAGCGGGCAGGCCGCTACGCCGAGGCCGACGAGCCGGTGAAACTGCTGGCCGAGCGCGTCGTCGAGATCAGCCACACCGAGACCGAGGACTGGGAGGCCGCCCTGAAGGCGCGAAGCATCTGAAACTGTCCGTGGGATCTGCGAAGGTGCGGAGATGGATTATCTGGAGCACCTGCGTGCCGACAGCGCACGACTCGGCGAGGTGGCGCGGACGGGCCTCGGCGCCGCAGTGCCCAGCTGTCCCGGCTGGAGCGTGGACGACGTCGTGCGGCACGTGGCGATGGTGTACGTGCACAAGATCGAGGTGCTGAAGCGCGGCAGCCTGCCCGATCCCTGGCCGCCGGACTTCTCGGGACTCGACACCCTTCAGTGGTACGACGAAGCACGCCACGCGATCGTCGACGCGCTGGAGCGCGCCGGGACCGGTACGCCGACCTGGACGTTCAACCCGCGCGACGCCACCTCCGCGTTCTGGTACCGGCGGATGGCGCACGAGACGGCCGTCCACCGGATCGACGTCGAGCAGGCGCACGACGTGGTCACCAGAATCGACCCCGAGCTGGCCCTGGACGGGATCGACGAGATCCTCTACCCGACCGTCGGCGGCCCGTGGTGGGAGGAAGGCGACACGACGTACCCGATCGACGCGACCCTGCGCCTGACGGCGGCGGGCCGATCCTGGACCGTGTCCGCGGACGCCACGAGTGTCGACGTACGGCAAGGAGCCGAGGGTGATCCGGCGGCGGAGATCTCCGGCGATCCGGCGCAGGTGTACCTGTGGCTGTGGGGCCGGGCCGGTGAGGACGCCATCGAGATCGCCGGCGACCCGAACGTCGTCCGGGCCTTCCGCGGAAGAATCTCGGAGGCGTCGCAATGACCGCAATGACGCTGTCCTCTCCGGGCGCGGCTGTTCGTTCCTTTCCCGAAGGACCACAGTGGTTCCAGCGAGAAGGAGGACTCCGATGGCGCAGTATCTTGCACTGACCTACACCGCGGACGTCGACTGGTGGGCGCCCGAGCAGGCCGACGAGCTGGCCGAGTACCGCAGGTTCGGCGCCGAGTACGTCGAGCAGGTCAAGGCGAGCGCCGTGCTGTATCCGACCTCGACGGCGACCGTCGTCCGGGTGGAAGGCGCACGCGGCGGGCCGGTCGTCACCACCGACGGGCCGTACGCCGAGACCAAGGAGGCGCTCACCGGCTACTACCTGATCGAGGCCGAGAACCTCGAGGACGCGGTGAAGATCGCGGCCGAGATCCCCGCCGCCTGGGGTGGCGCGGTCGAGGTCCGGCCGGTGATCGTGGCCAAGTAGCCGTCGTGAACGCGCGGTACGACGCGGTCGCCGAGACCGTCCGGATCGAGGGCACGCGGATTCTCGCCACCCTGATCCGGACGCTCGGCGACGTGCAGCTCGCCGAGGACGCCGTCCAGGAGGCTGCGCTGGCGGCGCTCCGGGCGTGGCCGGTGACCGGCGTACCGCCGGAGCCTCGGGCCTGGCTGACGGTGACCGCGCGCCGGAAAGCGATCGACATCCTGCGCCGCGAACGCGCCCGCGGCGCCAAGGAACGCGACGGATCGGCGCTGATCGAGCTGACCAAGCCCGAACTCGAGGCCGAGCAGGTCGTCCAGGACGACCTGCTGCGGCTGATCTTCACGTGCTGCCACCCGACGCTCGCTCCCCCGTCCCGGGTAGCTCTCGCGCTCCGCACGCTCTGCGGCCTCTCGCCCGCACAGATCGCAGCCGTCCTGTTGACCACCGAGGCCGCGACCGCGAAGCGTCTTGTGCGTGCCCGGCAGAAGATCGCGGCCGCGCGGATCCCGTATCGCGTGCCGTCCGAAGCGGAGCTGCCCGATCGGCTGCCTGCCGTCTGCGCGGTCGTCCACAGTCTCTACACCGCGGGTCATGCGCCGTCCGAGGGCGAGGCGGCGTACGACGTCGACCTGTGCTCCGAGGCGATCCGGCTGGCCGAGCTGCTGCACTCGTTGCTCCCCGATCAGCCCACGACTACCGCCGTCCTGGCGCTCCTGCTGCTCACCGAGGCGCGACGGCCCGCCCGGCTCGACGAGGACGGTCAGGTGGTGACGCTCGATCTGCAGGACCGTTCGCGGTGGGGTTCGGCGCTGATCTCGCGCGGCATCGCGCTCCTCAACGAGTCGCTGGAGCGCTCCGGCCGGCAGGCGGACGCGTATCAACTCCAGGCCGCGATCGCCGCGGAACACGCCCGCGCCCCGAGCTACGCCGCGACCGACTGGCAGGAGATTGTCCGGCTGTACGACTTGCTGGTCGAGGTGTCCCCGAGCCCCGCGGCCGAGCTCGCCCGCGTCGTCGCCGTCGCCGAAACCGGGCGGCTCGACACCGCTTTCACCCTGCTCGACGCGATTCCGGACAGTCCGCGGCGGCACGCAGTACGCGGAGAACTACTGGCCCGTCAGGCCCACTACGCCGAAGCCGTCGACGAACTGCAGGCGGCACTGGACACGGCACCTACCAGCCACCCCGAACGCGCCCACCGAGAACGCCTGCGGGACCGCTACCGGCAACTTGCCGTAGGCGTGGGATTGGGAGAACTGCCCTAGTCGTTGTCGATCCAGTTGCCGCGTTCGCTGTTGAAGATGGACTTCGAGGCAGGCCCCGACGGGGACGCCGAAGGCCGCGACGGCTGAGCGGCGGCCGGTGCCGGGGTGGTCGCGGTGACCTCCTGCGCGGAGTCCATGCCGATCGGGCCGGTGCCGTCGTCGTCGGAGTCCTCGTCCCCCTGGAGTACGTCGACGCTCGCGGAGGCGCGCAGGCCGGTGCGCTGGATGACGCGCTGGATGGTCAGGTCGCGGTCGTCGGGACGGCTGACCCACTTGATCTCACGAAAGCCCTGGTCCTGAGCGGCCGACTCGAATACGAAGTGGCCGTAGCCGAGCATCCGCCCGATGATCGGTTTCTGCAGCGTGATGTCGAGGACCCGGGCGATCGGGGTGGTCGCGACGGTCTGGGAGAACACACCGCGGATCCGCATCACCCGCATGTTCGTGACCACGAACCGGTCGCGGTGCTGGGTGAGGAACGTCCAGAAGGAGTGCGAGAGCAGCACGAAGACGAGCACCAGCAGCACCAGATTGACGCTCTGGCCGGGCTTGGTCAGCCCCATCGTGGCCAGCAGTGCGCCGGCCAGCACGATCTCCAGCATCGGCACCACGAACACCACCCAGTGGTGCCGGACCTCGTCGATGACGACTTCGCCCTCGTCAGAGATCAGATGGCGCCGGACCTTCGGGTCGAAGATCCGGAACAGGCCTATCCCGGCCATCCACTCACTCCCCTGTCACGCTGTTGTGTGACCCCCGTACAACTCGAGTGTCCCGCACGATGACGCGCGACGGGACACTCGACGGCAGATCAGCTGAACAGCGCGGTCAGGAACGTGATGACGCTCCCGAACGCATCACCAACGGCAGAGAACGCGCCCCCCACCGCTCCCGCGGCGTTGGCCGGCTGAGTGAACAGATAGAAGCCGGCAAAGGCGATGAGCGACCAGATCAACAGCTTCTTCGGCATGTCGCCACTCCTTGTTCCTAACCCACTCGGTCGACTGTGTTTGAGTTTGTATCACGGACCGTCACCAATTGTCACTGACTGAACACAGCCCACCGCACAATGCTCACCAGCTACAAGGTCCATTCTGTAACGGATCCGGGGGCACGGCAGCCACCGGCGCGCCGCCCTGAGACGCGGATCGCCGTACGCAGCGTAAATTCTGCGGCATTTGCCCGGAATCGGCACAACTTCCGATGAACGCAAAGGCAAAGACACAATGTGACACTGCGTGGTGGATTGTTCCACGGCGAGACAAGTGTCACAAAGCGGCGATCAACTCGTCGGCCGCCGAATACGGGTCGGTGCCGCCATCGGCGACCTTCGCGGCGAGGACGTCGAGCCGCGCGTCGCCGTGCAGGTGCGCGAACCGGGCCCGCAGCGCAGTGGTCGCGATCGCCTCGATCTCGTCGCGCGCGCGACTGCGGCGGCGGTCCGTGAGTACGCCGTTCCCGGACATCCACTCCAGCCGGTCCTCGACCGCCTGGACGACCTCGGCGACGCCCTCGTTGCGGGACGCGACCGTTTTCAGGATCGGCGGCTTCCAGGCGCCTTCGGGCCGCTCGGCCAGTGCCAGCATCGCGCGCAGGTCGCGGGTGACCGACTGGACGCCGTCGCGGTCCGCCTTGTTCACGACGTAGATGTCGCCGACCTCGAGGATGCCGGCCTTGGCCGCCTGGATGCCGTCGCCCATCCCGGGCGCGAGCAGGACCAGCGTCGTGTCCGCCATGCCGGCGATCTCCACCTCGGACTGCCCGACGCCGACGGTCTCCACCAGCACCACGTCGAAGCCGGCCGCGTCCAGCACCCGGAGCGCCTGCGGCGTCGACCAGGCCAGCCCGCCGAGGTGCCCGCGGGACGCCATCGACCGGATGAACACGCCCCGATCGGTCGCATGGTCCTGCATCCGCACGCGGTCCCCGAGCAGCGCCCCGCCGGAGAACGGCGAGGAAGGGTCGACCGCGAGTACGCCGACCCGCTTGCCGGTCTCGCGGTACGCCGAGACCAGAGCCGACGTCGACGTCGACTTGCCGACCCCGGGCGACCCGGTGATGCCGACGATGTGCGCGTTCCCGGCGTACGGCGCCAACGCGGCCATCACGTCCCGGAGCAGCGGCGACTCGTCCTCGACCAGCGAGATCAGCCGAGCCACGGCCCGGGAGTCACCCTCCCGGGCCCGCTCGATCAGCTCACCGACAGGCGCCGTACGTCGTGGCATCAGCTCTCTGTCACTTCTGGGGCACCCGCACGATGAGTGCGTCGCCCTGACCGCCACCGCCGCACAGTGCGGCCGCGCCGACACCACCGCCGCGACGGCCGAGCTCGAGCGCCAGGTGCAGGACCAGCCGCGCGCCGGACATCCCGATCGGGTGGCCGAGCGCGATCGCGCCGCCGTTCACGTTCACCTTGTCCTCGCTGACCTGCAGCTCGCGCGCGGACGCGATCCCGACGGCCGCGAACGCCTCGTTGATCTCGATCAGGTCGAGCTCACCGGGCTGGATGCCTTCCTTCGCGCAGGCCTTCACGATCGCGTTGGCCGGCTGGCTCTGCAGCGTCGAGTCCGGTCCGGCGACCGAACCGTGCGCGCCGATCTCGGCGATCCAGCTGAGCCCGAGCTCCTCGGCCTTCGCCTTGCTCATCACGACGACGGCGCAGCCACCGTCGGAGATCTGCGACGCGGAACCGGCGGTGATCGTGCCGTCCTTGCCGAACGCGGGCCGCAGCTTGGCCAGCGCGTCGACCGACGTGTCACCGCGGACACCTTCGTCGCTGTCCACCACGATCGGGTCGCCCTTGCGCTGCGGCACCTCGACCGGGACGACCTCGTCGGCGAACACGCCGTTCTTCCACGCCTCCGCCGCGCGCTGGTGCGAACGAGCACTGAACTCGTCCTGCTCCGCACGCGTCAGCTTCTCGACGGCGTTGTTCTGCTGGTCGGTGAGCGCGCCCATCGCCTGGTCGGTGAAGGCGTCCCAGAGACCGTCGTACGCCATCGAGTCGACCAGCGTGGTGTCGCCGTACTTGAAGCCCTCGCGGGACTTCGGCAGCAGGTGCGGCGCGTTCGTCATCGACTCCATGCCGCCGGCCACGACGATCTCGTACTCGCCGGCCCGGATCAGCTGGTCGGCGAGCGCGATCGCGTTCAGCCC
>DASXXB010000158.1:0-6100 GCA_036503355.1 Kribbella sp.
TACTGGTGGCAGCGCCTCGAGGACGACGAGGGCATGCTCACCGACCAGGCCCTGGACCGCGACGACTGGGGCCTGCGCCCGCTGTCCCGCGAAGACTTCTACACCGCGTGGGACGACCCGGGCTGGTCCCTCACCGCCTGAACTCCAGTACGCCTTCCAGTACTGAATGTTCGTGATGCGAGACGGATCCCTCATGGTCCGGACAATGTGTGGCAGACTGCAAATCGTTATGAAGCACTTTCGGGTGATTATTTGCTAGGCGCGCTCAGCAAGCTGTACCTGAGCGCGCAGACCTCTCGCACCTCGCGGGAGGTTTTTTGTTTGCCCTGCCCAAGAATTTGACACAGCCCTCCGGAAGGCCGACCCCATGAGCATCTCGGACGATTTCCACGTCTACGACACCACTCTGCGCGACGGCGCGCAGCAGGAGGGTCTGGCGCTGTCCGTGGCCGACAAGATCGCCATCGCGCAGCACCTGGACGAGCTGGGGGTCGGCTTCATCGAGGGCGGCTGGCCGGGCGCCGTACCGAAGGACACCGAGTTCTTCGAGCGGGCGAGGACAGAGCTGCAGCTGCGGAACGCGACGTTCGCGGCGTTCGGTGCCACCTGCAAGCCGGGGACCGCGGCGGCCGACGACCCGCAGGTGGCCGCGCTGCGGGACTCCGGCGCCGGCGTCGTGACGCTGGTTGCCAAGAGCCACGATGCGCACGTCGAGCGGGCGTTGCGGACGACGCTCGACGAGAACCTCCGGATGGTCGCCGACACGGTCCGGCACCTGCGCGAGAACGGGCAGCGGGTGTTCCTCGACACCGAGCACTTCTTCGACGGCTTCCGCGCGAACCGTGCGTACGCCCTGGAGGTGGTCCGCGTGGCGGCCGAGGCCGGCGCCGACGTGGTGGCCTTGTGCGACACCAACGGCGGCACACTGCCCCGGGAACTCCAGGACGTCGTACGCGACGTACTGGAATCGACAGGGGCCAGGCTCGGCATCCACTGTCACAACGACGCCGGCTGCGCGGTGGCGAACTCGATCGCCGCTGTCGAGGCCGGCGTCACGCACGTCCAGGGCACGATCAACGGGTACGGCGAGCGCACCGGGAACGCCGACCTGCTGGCGATCGTCGCGAACCTCGAGCTCAAACGCGGCATGAGCCTGCTGCCGGAGGGCAATCTCGCCGAGTCGTTCCGGATCGCGCACGCGATCGCCGAGGTGACGAACGTGCCGCCGTCGACCCGGCAGCCGTACGTCGGACTCTCGGCGTTCGCGCACAAGGCCGGGTTGCACGCCAGCGCGATCAAGGTGGACCCGGATCTGTACCAGCACACGGATCCGGCGCTGGTCGGCAACGACATGCGGATGCTGGTGTCGGAGATGGCCGGCCGGGCGAGCGTGGAGCTGAAGGGGCGGGAGCTCGGGTTCGACCTCAGCAACGAGCGCGAGCTGGTCAGCCGGGTGACCGAGCGGGTGAAGGAGCTGGAGGCGCGCGGGTACACGTTCGAGGCGGCCGACGCGTCGTTCTCGCTGCTGCTCACCGAGGAGGTCGAGGGCAAGCGGCCGAGCTTCTTCGACGTCGAGTCGTGGCGGGTGATCACCGAGTCGCGCGCCGACGGCGAGGCGGTGTCGGAGTCGACGGTGAAGCTGGTCGCCGGGGGCGAGCGGGAGATCGTCACCGGAGAGGGCAACGGCCCGGTCAACGCGCTCGACCACGCACTCCGGACGGCGATAGAGCGTGCGTACCCGGCGGTGAACAAGTTCGAACTGGTCGACTACAAGGTCCGCATCCTCGACCAGGGGCACGGCACGGACGCGGTGATCAGAGTCCTGATCCAGACCGCCGACGGCGAGGGCTCGTGGGTGACGGTCGGCGTCGGACACAACATCGTCGAGGCGTCCTGGGAGGCGCTGGTCGACGGGTTCACGTTCGGCCTGCTGCGTCACCAGGAGGTCGTCCGATGAGCCTGCTCGCGGTCGAGCGTGCTGTCACGGTCTTCACGGCCCGGGTGGTCGAGGTCGACGGCCTGCTGGCGCGGGTCGCCGTACTGCTGAATCCGTACGACGTCCGTGAGCTGGCGCTGTCGCTGGATCAGGGTGAACTGCGGATCGTCGTCGAGGGCAACGGTTTCGACGCCGGCCGGGTGGCCGCGCGCCTGGACAAGGTGATCGGCGTCCTGGACGTTGTCGTCAGCTCCAACTGATCAGTTCAAACTGGACAGTTCAGGCTGTCTAATTTACCGTGGTGGGGTGAGCGAGCGGATTTCTGCGTCGGCGACCCAGGCCGCGGGTGAGGTGCGGGTCGTGTTCGGCCGCGTGAAGCGGCGGTTGAAGGAGCTGGCGGAGACCGACGACCTGACGCCGTCGCAGTCCTCGATGCTGAGCCGGCTGGACAAGGACGGTCCGGCGTCGGCGAGCGAGCTCGCGGCAGCGGAGCGGATCCGGCCGCAGTCGGTCGCGGCGATCCTGACCGCGTTGCGTGAGGCCGGCCTGATCCAGCGGCAGCCCGATCCCGCGGACGGGCGCCGGCAGGTTGTGTCACTGACCACTGCCGGGCGGCAGCGTCTGCAAGGCGACCGCAAGGTCCGCCAGGAGTGGCTGGCACGGACGTTGCAGGACCGCTGCACGGAGGACGAGCGGCAGACGATCATCAAGGCGCTCGCGCTGCTGGACCACGCGATCGAGGCGGCGACCAAGCGTTGACCGCCTGCCTCGCCAGGCCCCTGACGGGTGCGCAGTGACCTCGCCGGAACGCTTCGACCGGCGCCTGATCGCACCGATGATCGTCGGTTCGTCGCTGAACCCGATCAACTCCTCGATGCTGGCCGTCGCGCTGATGCCGATCGGTGCCGCCTTCGGCGTACCGCCGTCGCAGACTGCCTGGCTGGTGACCGGCCTGTACCTCGCGACCTCGGTCGGCCAGCCGGTGATGGGCAGGCTGGTGGACCTGTTCGGTCCGCGGCCGCTCTACCTGATCTCGACCTCGCTCGTCGGCGTCGCCGGCCTGCTCGGTGCGCTCGCGCCGAACCTCGGCGTACTGATCCTCTCCCGCGTCCTCCTCGGTCTCGGTACGTCGGCGGCGTACCCGGCCTCGATGTCCCTGATCCGCAGCGAGGCCGACCGCACCGGGATGGAAACCCCCGCGGTCATCCTCAGCAGCCTGTCGATCGCGAACCAGGTGATCGCGGTGATCGGCCCGACGCTGGGCGGTGTGCTGATCGGCCTCGGCGGCTGGCATCTGATCTTCGCGATCAACGTCCCGCTGTCGGTGATCTGCGTCGTGCTCGGCTCGCTGTGGCTGCCGCGCACCTCACGCTCGCGGGTCGCCGGGCAGATCGACTATCCGGGCATCGTGCTGTTCGCCGCCACGCTGGTCTCGCTGATGCTGTTCCTCATGCGGCCGCAGGCCTCGCGGTGGTACCTGGTGGTGATGGCGCTGGTCCTCGGTGTGGCGTTCGTGGTCTCGCAGCTCCGGGTGATGACGCCGTTCATCGATCTGAGGGTGCTCGGGGGCAACCGGCCGCTGATCCTCACCTACCTGCGCCAGGTGCTCGCGTTCGTCGGGGCGTACTCGTTCCTGTACGGGTTCACGCAATGGCTCGAGGAGGCTCGCGGCCTGGACGCGTCGTCCGCGGGCCTGCTCCTGCTGCCCTTGTCGTTGGCCGCGGTGCTGTTCACTGCACTCACCGGCCGCAGCCCGCGGATCCGCGCGAAACTTGTTGCCGGATGCACCCTTCTGGTGATGGCCGCTGCCGCCCAGCTGCTGGTCGGCGCGGCGACACCGATCTGGGTGCTTGCGGTTGTCGGCGTGATCGCGGGCGTGCCGCAGGGCCTGAACAACCTGGCCAATCAGACAGCGTTGTACCAGCAGGCCGATCCGGCCCGGATCGGCTCGTCGGCGGGCCTGCTACGGACTTGCGTGTACGTCGGCGCGCTCGTCTCGGCGGCCGCCAACGCCCACTTCTTCCAGCACGGTGCGACCACGGCCGGACTGCACGAGATGGCGATCTTCCTTCTCGTGATCGCGGGTCTGCTCGTGCTGGTGACGTTCCTGCAACTTCCCGAAGAGAGAGGCTCCTCCTATGCCCGTGACAACTCTTGACCCGAAGACGGCGCTGGTCGTCATCGATCTGCAGAACGGCGTGACAGCCCTTCCGGGCGAGCCGCACCCCACAGCCGACGTGATCGGCAGGACCGTCGAACTCGCGGACGCGTTCCGCAAGCACAACCTGCCGGTGGTCCTGGTCCGCGTCAGCATCGCCGCCGACGGAGCGGACTGGGTGCCGGGCCGCACCGAGCAGACGTCCGGACGCCGGACGCCGCCGCCCGGTGCCGACCAGATCGTCGAGCAGCTCGCCGGTCACGCCGAGGACATCGTCGTCACCAAGCGGAACTGGGGCGCGTTCCACGGCACGGACCTCGACATCCACCTCCGCCGGCGCGGCATCACCCAGATCGTCCTGACCGGCATCGCCACGAGCATCGGCGTCGAGTCGACCGCCCGCGCGGCGTACGAGCACGGCTACCACGTCACGCTCGCCACCGACGCGATGACCGACCTGTCCGCCGACGCCCACGACAACTCCCTGACCCGCATCTTCCCCCGCCTGGGCGAAACCGGCACAACCAAGGAGATTCTCACCTTGCTCGGGTGAGCCTGCCTCAGCCCTTGAAGGCGCCGTCCATGATGCCGCTGACCAGGCGCCGGCCGACGAAGACGAACAGCACGAGGAGTGGAACCGTCGCCAGGAACGAGCCGGCCATGGCGAGTCCGAGGTCGACGACGTAGCTGTTCTGCAGGGCCTTGATCGCGATCTGGGCCGTGTACATCTCCGGGGACTTGAGGATGATGAACGGCCAGAGGAAGTCGTTCCACGCGGTCACGAACCCGAGCAGTCCGAGCACGAACGCGGCCGGCCGGACCAGCGGGAACGCGATCTGCCAGAAGATCTGCCAGCTGTTCGCCCCGTCGATTCTTGCCGCCTGCAACAACTCGTCGGAGACCGTGGACCCGATGTGCTGCCGCATCCAGAAGATGCCGAACGCGCTGGCCAGTCCGGGCACGATCAGTGCCTGGAGCGTGTCCACCCAGCCGAGCTCGGACATGATCATGTACTGCGGAATCACTGCCAGCTGGGTCGGCACGGTCATCGTGAGGACGACGATCAGGAACAAGGTGTTCCGGCCCGGGAACCGCAACTTCGCGAACGCGAACCCGGCCAGCGCGCAGAGCAGGCCGTGGCCGACGCCGATCGCGACGGCGACGACGGCACTGTTGACCAGTGATCGCACGAACGGGACCGTGCTGAACACCAGCTGCGCGAGGTGGAACAGGTTCCCGCCCGGGAGGATCCGCGGCGGCATCTTGTAGGCGGTCGCGGAGTCGTTCGACGCGACTACGAACATCCAGTACAACGGAAAGACCGCGCCGGCCACGGCCAGGATCAGCAGGACGTAGACCCACCACGGCACGCGATCGATCCGGCGGTTCAGCGAACTCATGACTTCTCCCGGCGGAGGCGTGTTGACAGCAGGAAATTGAGCAGTGCGAACGCGACGACCAGTACGAACAGCGAGACGCCGATCGCCGCGCCGTACCCGAACTTGAACTGGCCGAAGCCCTGCTCGAACAGGAACAGCGTCAGGGTCTGGCACTGCCGGACCGGCCCGCACGTCATCGGAGAGCTGCGCGACACCAGCAGCGGCTCGGTGAAGATCTGCAGCCCGCCGATGGTCGAGGTGACGATGGTGAACACGATGACCGGGCGCAGCGACGGGATGGTGATGTAGCGGAACTGTTTCCAGTTGCCGGCGCCGTCGACCGACGCGGCCTCGTAGATGTCCCGCGAGATCGCCTGCAGCGAGGCGAGATAGAGCAAGGTCGTGTAACCGGTCCACCGCCAGATCACCATGGTGGCGATCATCACCTGACTGCCCCAGGTGGACTGGGCGAAGTCGATCGGGCCGGCACCGACCAGGTGCAGCACCCAGTTCAGCAGGCCGTAGTCGCGGTCGAAGAGTTGCGCGAACACGACCGTGGTCGCCGCGACCGAGGTGATGTACGGGACCAGCATCGACATCCGGAACAGCGTCGCGAACCGCAGGCGC
>DASXXB010000159.1:0-5340 GCA_036503355.1 Kribbella sp.
GCCCTCGCGGACGACAACGAAGTCGACCTGGCCCGGGTCCGCCAGCGGGGAGCCGACGGACGGGTAGATCTTCGAGGGCCGCAGGTTCACGTAGTGGTCGAGGGTGAAGCGGAGCTTGAGCAGCAGACCGCGCTCGAGGACACCGGACGGCACGCTCGGGTCGCCGACCGCGCCGAGCAGGATCGCGTCGTGCTTGCGGATCTCCTCCAGCTCGGCGTCCGGCAGCGTCTCACCGGTGGCGTGCCAGCGCTTCGCGCCGAGGTCGTACTCGGTCCGGTCGAACGTCACGCCGTGCTGCGCCGCTACCGCGTCGAGGACCTTGAGGGCCTCGGTCGTGACCTCGGGCCCGATCCCGTCACCCGGGACGACGGCCAGCGTGAAGTTCTTTTTCTCGCTCACTTGTTGGGTTCTCCCCCATTGTCGCGGCGGTTCATGGCCTCTTGGACGGCCTTGACCTCGGCCGCCGCCGAGCGTGCCCGGCGGGCCGGTCGGCGGCGACGCGCCGCCTTCGGCTCGCGGCCGTCGACGGCCGGCCAGTTGGCTGGATACATGTCGTACATGCTGCTCCTCCCAAATATGGCGTGGGCGGCAGGGTGCGCACGAATTTACTCGCACGTCCGACTATCTCGCCACTATGCGGGCACCATGTCCCGGTATATGAGATCCGAGTGCGGTCACTGGACCGGACCTGTGCGAGTCTCAGCCGGTGAGTGCTCCTCCAGAACTGCCGCCGCTGGTGTCGGCGGCCCTCAGCCTGTCCGGCCGGCGCGGATTCGTCAGCTCCACCAGGAACGAGACCGGTCGCCTGCTGGCCACCCTCGCGGCGTCGAAGACCGGGCTGCTCGGTGAGCTCGGGACCGGCTGCGGCGTGGGCTCGGCGTGGCTGCGCAGTGGCGCCGGCGCGGGCACGAACATCGTCACCGCGGAGAGCGATCCGCAGCTCGCGCAGGCGGTCGGCGAGCTGTTCGCCGCCGACGAGCGGATCGAGGTGGTCTCCGCCGACTGGACGGCGCTGATCGAGCGCGGCCCGTTCGCGCTGCTGTTCGTGGACGCCCGCGAGGCGAAGCTGTCCGCCCGCGACGTGATCGCGGACGTGGTGGAGCCCGGCGGATTCGTCGTACTGGACGACTTCACGCCGTCCGCCGTCTGGCCGCCGATGTACGAGGGCCGCGTCGACACCCTCCGCCAGGAGTGGCTGATGGACACCCGCTTCACCACCGTCGAAGTCATGGTCGCCCCCGACGCCGCCGTACTCCTCGCCACCCGGCGCTGACCCACACCACAAACCACCCCAACCCGGCGCCGGGCGGTGGCGGGGTGGGGTGGGGTGGGTGGGGGAAATGAAGCGGGCCCGAGCTATGGAGCTCGGGCCCTTGTCAGCCGCCATGCGCCTGCGGGCGGCTGACCGCCTTCAGTAAAGCAGTCGTTCGGTTGATCAGGCCTCGACGTCCACCGTACGGGCGGTGGCGGCCTGGACGGCGGCGGTGATCTCGTCGAGGACCGGCGGCGCGATCTTCGAGTCGACCGACAGCGCGACCAGCGCCTTGCCGCCCTTGCGGTCCCGGCTGACCTGCATACCGGCGATGTTCACGTCGGCGTCGCCGAGGATCCGGCCGATCTGGCCGACCGCGCCCGGACGGTCCTCGTAGGTCAGGAACGCCAGGTGCGCGGCGAGCTCGATCTCGACGTCGAACCCGTCGATCTCGACCAGCCGCTCCGACTGCCGGACGCCGACCAGCGTGCCCGACACCGACACCTGCGCGCCGTCGGCGAGGGTGCCGCGCAGCGTGATCAGGTTGCGGTGCTCGGGGCTGTCGTGGTCGGTGACGAGCCGCACCTCGAGGCCCCGCTCGGCCGCCAGCAGCGGCGCGTTCACGTACGAGACGTTGTCCTCGACGACATCCGCGAAGACGCCCTTGAGCGCCGCGAGCTCGAGCACCTTCACGTCGTACTGCGTGATCTCGCCGCGGACCTCCACGTCGAGCTGCTGCGCGACACCGCCGGCCAGCGCGGTGAAGATCCGGCCGAGCTTCTCGGTCAGCGCGATCCCCGGGCGGACGTCCTCGGCGATCACACCGCCCTGGACGTTCACCGCGTCCGGGACGAGCTCGCCCGACAGCGCCAGCCGGACCGACTTCGCGACCGCGATACCGGCCTTCTCCTGCGCCTCGTCGGTGGAGGCGCCGAGGTGCGGCGTGACGACGACGTTCTCGAACTCGAACAGCGGCGAGTCGGTGCACGGCTCGGACGCGAACACGTCCAGCCCGGCGCCCGCGACCCGGCCTTCCTTCAACGCGCTGTAGAGCGCCTGCTCGTCGACGATCCCGCCGCGGGCCGCGTTCACGATGATGACCTCGGGCTTGACCTTGTGCAGCTGCTCGTCGCCGATCAGGCCGATGGTCTCCGGGGTCTTCGGCAGGTGCACCGAGATGAAGTCACTGGCGGCCAGCAGCTCGTCCAGGGAGGCGAGCCGGACGCCCATCTGCGCGGCCCGGCCGGCCTGCACGTACGGGTCGTAGGCGATCACGTTCATGCCGAAGGCGGCCAGCCGCTGCGCGACCAGGACACCGATCTTGCCCAGGCCGACGATGCCGACGGTCTTCTCGAACAGCTCGACGCCGGAGTACTTGCTGCGCTTCCACTCGCCCTTCTTCAGCGACTCGTTCGCCGCCGGGACCCGCCGCGCGGAGGCGAGCAGCAGCGCGACCGCGAGCTCCGCGGCGCTGACGATGTTGGAGGTCGGCGCGTTCACGACCATCACCCCGGCCTGGGTGGCGGCCTTCACGTCCACGTTGTCGAGGCCGACGCCGGCGCGGGCGACGACCTTCAGCTTCTTCGCGGCGGCGAGCGCCTCGGCGTCCACCTTGGTGGCGCTGCGGATCAGGATCGCGTCGACGTCGGCGATCGCCGGGAGCAGCTCGGCGCGGTCGGCGCCGTTGGTGTGCCGGATCTCGAAGTCGGGGCCGAGCGCCTCGACGGTGGCCGGGCTGAGCTCTTCGGCGATCAGGACGACGGGCCGGGTTGCGTCAGTCAGTGAAGACATGGAGGAATCTCCTGCAGAAGCGGTAGGGGCTCATCGAGAACAGAGCACCGCGCTGTGCCCGCTGAGTCGATGGTACCGCGTCCGCGGACCGGCGCGCCCGGGGACCCGCATGCCGGTCAGGCCGGTCCTCAGTCGGAGTCGCAGCTGACCGGCGGGTTGATCATCGCCTTCACGGTCTCGATGACGAGCTTCCCGCCTTCGCGCACCAGGCGGTAGCGGTAGTCCAGCCGGTTGCAGTTGCGGCCTTCGGCGCCCTTCGCCGTCGGCGAGAACAAGGCGTTGAAGGTGATCCGTGCGTACGCTCCACCGTCGGCCGTCGCGCTGACCTCGGTGAGTTTGGGCCCGAAGAAGTACGTCGTCTGGTGGCTGTGGGCGTCCCGCGCCTCGGTCAGGGACTTGGCCAGCTGCCGCGAGTACAGCCCCTGCAGCGCGGCGAAATCGCGCTTGTTCTCCAACGTCAGGTAACTGGCCATGAGCTTCTGCACCTCGACCGCGAGCGGCGTGCGGGCAACCTGCAGCACCGGGGCGATCGGGGTTTGCGGTCCTCGTGACGTCGTGGTGCAGGCGTTGGCCTCCGCGGTGATGCCTGCCGGGTTGGGAGCGACGTACCCGCGGAGTGCGGCGCGCGGGACGATCGTGCTCGCCTGCACCGTGTCGCCGACGACCAGGCCGACGATCCGGTTCGAACTGTCGACCACCGGGCCGCCGAGTTTGGCAGCGTTCATGACCTCGCCCAGTGCGCGCGGCTGCGCGGCCGACCCGACCTCGTTGACGGTCTGGATGCCGGCCGCGGTGTAGCCGATCAGCGCCCGCTCGGCCTTCGGATCGGGGTCACTGCGAGCGACCTCCGCCGGTGTGACCGCCAGCTCGCCGATCAATTGGAGTACGGCGACGCCGTCCTGACTGGTGCCGATCACGTTGGCGCGCCGGACCAGGCCCTTCGAGGTGACGATGACGGTCGACAACGACTGCCTGACCCCGGACGCAGCGGTCAGGACCAGACCACCGTCGACGAGTACGCCGGATGCTTCACCGGACCCCGCACAGGTCGTCGACAGCACCCGGACAACCGCCGGGCCGACGGCGTCCTGCACCTTCGTGGTGTCGATCTGCACGCGCTGGGCGCGGACGTACCAGCCGGCGCCGGCGCCGGCCGCGACGATCACCAGCAGCACGATGAACCCGGCCAGGATCCGGCCGAAGATCCACGGTCGCCGGCCCGCTGACTGCGCACCGGACGGCCGGCTCGGGGCCTCCAGCTGGGTGAGTGACCCGGCGCCTGCCGGGATCCGCCGGGGCGGGCGCGGCAGCGCGTTCCTGCCGTCCTCCACCGAGGCCCACCTCCCCCCAACTCACCGCACCAGACCACAACCGTCACACATTGTGTCAAACAAACGGGCCCGGACCATCCACCTGGATGGTCCGGGCCCGTTGCGGGTCTGGCGTCAGCGTGCCGCGGAGCCCTCGACGTAGTCGTCGTCGTGGGACTTGACCCACGCCATCAGACCGCGCAGCTCCTTGCCGACGGCCTCGATCGGGTGCGACTCGCTCTGCTTGCGGAACTCGGCGAACTCCGGCGCACCGGCGTCCTGGTCGGCGATGAAGCGCGCCGCGAAGGTGCCGTCGGTGATGTCCGCCAGCACCTCCTTCATCCGCGCCTTCACCGACGCGTCGATGATCCGCGGGCCGGACACGTAGTCGCCGTACTCCGCGGTGTCGGAGACCGACCAGCGCTGCTTGGCGATGCCGCCTTCGTAGATCAGGTCGACGATCAGCTTGAGCTCGTGCAGGCACTCGAAGTACGCGACCTCGGGCTGGTAGCCGGCCTCGGTCAGTACCTCGAAGCCGTTCTGGATCAGCGCCGACACGCCACCGCAGAGAACGGCCTGCTCACCGAACAGGTCGGTCTCGGTCTCCTCGGTGAAGGTGGTCTTGATCCCGCCGGCCCGCAGGCCGCCGATGCCCTTGGCGTACGAGAGCGCGAGGTCCCACGCCTTGCCGGAGGCGTCCTGCTCGACCGCGACCAGCACGGGTACGCCGCGGCCCTCGGAGTACTCGCGACGGACCAGGTGTCCCGGGCCCTTCGGGGCGACCATGAACACGTCCACACCCGCCGGCGGCTTGATGTAGCCGAACCGGATGTTGAAGCCGTGACCGAAGACCAGCGCGTCGCCGTCGACCAGGTTCGGCTCGATGGCCTCCTTGTAGAGCTTGCGCTGCGCCGGGTCCGGGGCCAGGACGACGATCACGTCGGCCTCCTCGACCGCCTCGGCCGGCGTGACGACCCGCAGGCCCTG
>DASXXB010000160.1:0-29018 GCA_036503355.1 Kribbella sp.
CGAAGACGAAGGCATTCCCCGCCGGCATCGGCGAGTGGGTCAGGAGACGGTCGGGGGCCAGCGATGTTCGCGCCATTCGTCCCAGGTTGCGAATCCGGCCGGTGGGGCATCGACAGGTTCGCTGCCGTCGAGTTCGCCTGGTGTCGGGATGTCGATGGTGGCAGCCCACTCGAGGAGTTCCTCGTCGGAGATGTGCCAGGTGGTGTGTGGCGATTCGGCCAGGCGCTGATCGAGCCGGCGTCGCTGCTCGGTCGGGGTGAGTTCGAAGTACCGCATCTCCACCGTCGCGCCGCGGTCCAGTGCCGCCTGCCGTAGAGCGGAGCGTTCGTCTCGGCTCCAGAGGCCGTAGTCGATCACGACGTTGTTGCCGAGTTCGAGAGCACGCAGTCCGATGTTGATGAGTCGTCCTTCGATCACGACCTGGGCCGACGGGGGATTCTCCTGTCCGTAGAGAGCCTTCACCCACTCGTCCTTCGTGAGGCGGAGTGCCTTCTGCTCGACCTCTAGGCACCGCGCCGCTGTGGTCTTCCCGGTGCCCGGGAGCCCCACAGTGAGGAACAGCGTTGGCTGCCTCATGATCACCCCCATCCGTCAGCGCCCGATCATTGCGGACATCAGCTGATGCCGCAATCCGTGCGTCTAGAGTTGTCGGGACGCTTCGTTAGCATCGGGCCTGTGGCAGTGACGGCGTCTGGGGTGTTTCGGCGTACCGCGATCGAGCGGTCGGATCAACGCGTGTCCTGGGAGCGGACGGATCGGGCGTTCTTCTCGAGTGGGGCGTGCCATGTGCTGGCGTGGACGTGCCGGGATTTCTACCCCGATCAGGAGATCGCCTTGGCGGCGCTGTACCTGGGTGAGTTCGAACATCCGCTGCACGTGTATGCGAGATGGGGCAGGTGGGCGTTCGATGCGTCGGGTTGGAACCCGGAGTCCGAGCTCCTGCAGGTCAACAGCGACTTCGAGGGTCTTCCTGTTCGTCTGGTGGAGACGATCACCAGCGATCTTCGGGAGTTCTGTGAAGAGCACGTACATCGGCAACCGCACCAGTACTGGGCAGATCCGACGGAGCGCGCACGCGCCTACGTGGCCCAGTACGACCCGCCCTGGCTGTAAGCGCTTCGCTCGTAGCGGGGAAATTGGTGGTTTGGGGTGGACTTCGGCTGGCACAGTTGGCCGGGTGTTGCTGGTGTTGACGGGTTCGAGTTGCTCGGGGAAGACGACGCTGGCTCGTGCGTTGGGCGAGCGGGTGTCAGGTGTGGCGGTTCATGACCACGACGAGATCGGCGTACCGGACGATGCGGACACGCAGTGGCGGAACCGTACGACGGAACAGTGGATCTGCCGCGCCCTGGAGTATCAGGACCGGGGCCTGGATCTTCTGTTGACCGGTCAGTCGCCGCTCGGGGAGATCCTGGCGTCGCCCTCAGCGCTCCAGCTTGATGGGATCGCCGTCTGCTTGGTGCACGTCGCGGACGGAGAGCGCCGGCGGCGTCTCGATCGGCGTGACCGCGGTCGGTGGTCGCCGGAGACCCTCGACGCTTTCGTCGGTTGGGGTGCCTGGCACCTTGGGCACGCCGAAGATCCTCGCTATCGGCCCGAGGCGATCGTCGACGGTAGCTGGCCGGCGATGGCCTGGGATCGGTGGTCGGCGTGGACCAAGCACGATCCCCGGTGGGACACGTACCTGCTCGACACCACGGGTCGATCTGTCGAGCAGTCTGTCGACGAACTGGAGCAGTGGATGGCCAGGCAGCGCGGCGCATTTCGATCCGGGCAGCTCGCGCTCTCCAAAGGCTGGTTCGAGCCGCATCCGCCAGGCGCCCTGGTCAATTGGGGCGGCCTTTGAGGTGCCGGCTTACGGCGCGTTCGACCTCGCGGGTTGCTTCGCGTTCGGCGAGAGCGTGGCGTTTGTCCCAGGTCTTCTTGCCGCGGGCCAGGGCGATCTCCACCTTCGCGCGGCCGTCCTTGAAGTACAGGGTCAGCGGGACGATCGTCAGGCCGCTCTCGTTGACCTTGCGTTCGATCTTGTCGATCTGGGCGCGATGCAGCAGCAGTTTCCGCTTGCGGCGGGAGCCGTCGTTGAACCAGCGGGCCTGCGAGTACTGCGGGATGTGTACGCCGTGCAGCCAGATCTCCCGCTCCTCGACAATGGCGAATCCGCCGACCAGGGACGCCCGCCCGGCGCGGAGCGCCTTCACCTCCATGCCCTGCAGTACGATCCCTGCCTCCCAGGACTCACCCAGGTGGTAGTCATGCGCCGCCTTGCGATTGCGGGCGACCACAGGTTCGGCATCCGGCTTCTTCACACCCCAATTGTCCCTCGACAGGTCGCCGCGCTGTCGGCGAGTGGACGTATCGTCGGCCGAGTGATCATTCGGGCCGTTCGTGAGAGTGACATCGAGAGCCTTCATCAGAACCGCCTGTGTGGGCTCACCAAGGACGAAACCGCCGAGCTTGTCAGGTCGGGGATCGACGACGAACACGGGAACGAGGCCTGCTTCCTCGTCGCAGCTGAACAAGGCGGCGTGGTGGGGATGACCACCGTCAGGCGGTTGGGGCATCGGACGTGCCGGCATCGGGCTGAGCTTGGCGGGTTCGTCGTGGTTCCGGCTGCTCGCGGGATCGGGGTTGCTCGCAGCATCGTGGAGGCCGCGGCGACCCGTGCCGCCGGCTGGGGGTGTTCGATCCTCGAGGTCAGTTGTCGCGGCGGCACGCATGCCGAGAACGCCTATCTAGGGCTGGGATTTCAGGTCTGGGGCCGACTGGCTGGCGGGTACCACGATCGCGACGGTCTGGTCTTCGACGAGGTCCGGTTGTGGATGTCCATCGCGCCGGACCGGCCGCCACAGATCCCGTGACGGCCGCACTCAGAGGGCTGGTTCTGGTTGGGGTTTGGGGGGTTCCGAGTTGTTTGCCTGGGATCTTCTGAACTCGTGCCACTTGGTTTCCGGTGGTTCCGCGGGTCCCGGGAGGAGTTGGCGGACAGTGGTGGCGTCCGGGGTCCAGGCGGCGTCGGGGAGTTCGCCCAGTACGTCGGCGTACACCGATCGGATGACCTCGGCCTGCGCGGACCAGGAGAAGCGGTGCAGTAGTTCGGGGTCCTCGGCGATGCGCTTGGCGATGCGATCGCGGTCCGCGAGTACGTCCCGGACGGCCTGCACGAATCCGTCCACGTCGCCGGCGGGGTAGACCGCGCCGAGGTCGAGCTCGTTCACCAGATCGGCCTGCGCCGGGGTGTCGCTGGTGATGATGGGCAGACCGGCCGCGATGTACTCGCAGAACTTGTTCGTCACCGCGATGTCGTGGTTGGGCGCATGCAGCAGCGGGCTGAGGCCGATGCTTGCCGAACGCAAGTACAGCGGCACGACCTCGGCGGCGACGAACGGCGCCAGGTGCACGCGGTCGGCGACGCCCAGCTCGGCGGCGCGAGCCAGCAGTTCCGCGGTGACCGAGTTGGCGCGCGCGACGATCGCGAGGTGGACGTCGGGCAGTTGCGGCATCGCCTCGACGGCCGTGAGTACGCCGCGGGCGCGGTTGACGCCACCGCCGTACACCAGAAGGGGTACGTCGTCGGGCAGCCGCAGTTGCTCGCGCAGATCCTTGACCTCGGCGTCCTCGGGCGGCTCGACCGGCGCGTTGAGGACGACGGCCGGCAGCGTCGCCAGCTTGTGGTCGCGCTGCAGCCAGTGGGCGAGCGGCTCCGACACCGTGATGACACGGTCGGCGTCGCGGATGAACTCGCGTTCGAGATCGCTGTACGCCGCGACTCGGCGCGGAGCCACTACGGGTACGCCGGGGATGTACTCGTGGGCGTCGTAGATGATCTTGATCGTGCGTCCGTCCAGCGCAGCCCGGTGTGCCGCGCGCGCCGCGATACCGAGCATGAACACGTCGTGGACGTGGATGACCTCGATCAGGAGGCGGTCGAGCAGCGGGCCCAGCGTCAGCTCCTGGTCGATCAGCTCGGGCATCACCCGCCGCCAGCGACCCGACGGAAGCCGGCGGTGCAGCGCGAGCAAGCGTTCGCGCCGCTTCCCGATGCCCAGGTCGGTGAGGTCAGCCTGCGGCTTGGCCCGCCGCAGGAAGGCCGCGCGGGCCTGCAGTACGGCGCGGTACATCCGCAGCGAACGCCAACGCCACGCCCGCTGCAGCCGGTCGGAGAAGGACCGCCGCGCCACCGCGGAGCGCTCACGGTCGCGGCGATCCCGGCCGCGCTCGGCGCGCAGCTCGCGGCTCGCGTACTGCCAGCGCCCGTAGGCCAGCAGGTACTCGGCTTCGGTCTTGAACCACGGCCTGAGGTTGACCTTGAGGTTGGCCCACCGCTTCCGCCATCCCGTGACCAGCACCTTCGACTGGATCGGCGGGCACAGCACCTGCACCTTGCCGAAGTACCGGACACCCCTGAGCCGGCGCCCGGGGATGCCGATGCAGGTGACGTCGAGGTCCCAGTTGGCGACCGTCTGCGCGTACTTGAGCACCCGCGAGTCGACGACGATGTCGTTGCCGGCCATCATCACGACCTTCGGCCGGATCCAGGACGGCTTCCAGTTGACCGGCACCTGCGCCGGGTGCTCGACGAACGCCGCCAGCGCCTCGGCCGACCAGCGGCCGTCGTGCACCTTCTCGACGAACGCGGGCCCGCGCGCGGCGACCTCGCGGCCCTTCTCCGGGTGCGCGATGAGGTCGAGCACGACCTGCTCGATCGTGTCCGGCGTCGCATCCACGATGGGAAGATCGAGGCCGGTGTCGGCGGCCACGCGGTCGCGGACGTGCTGCGCGATGTGCCCCACCACGACCCGGCCGGCCGCCATCGCCTCGCACGCGGCGACGCCGTAGCTGCCGATCCGGAACTGGTCGAGGACGATGTCGGCGTCGCGGTAGACGGCCGGCATGTCCGCGGGGTCGACGCCCTCGACGCGGCGGTACGTGATCAGGCCCCGCTGCGCCAGCCGCTCCATGACGGGGTCGATGAGCTCGGAGCCCTTCATGGCCGACTTGCTCGGCGCATGCGCCACGACCGGCAACTTGTGCTCGAGGACCGGGGCGTCGCTGCGCCACATGCCGACGTCGACGACCACCGGGCACCAGACGGCGTTGGGGACGTAGTCGAACAGGTCGGGCGTGGAGACGTACACCTGGCCCGGGTACGACGTGAACAGTTCGGCAGCGCGCGTGGCGTTGCGTTCGAGCAGCTCGACGGTCTCGTCGTCGAGATCGGGGAACGGCGACCAGGGCTCGGTCTCGACGTGCCGGCTGGGGATGCGGACGTCGGAACCGTGCGCGATCAGGCCGACGTGCAGACCCTTGGCGAGCAGATGCGGGATCTCGTACGACCCGTCCGGCCCGTGCAGTGGGCCGAAGATCGGGCGGGCCGCCTCGAGCAGCACATGCGTGTAGTTGCGTACGACGTGGTTGAAGAAGTTCAGCCGCCACCGCGGATTGCGCCGGTACGTGCGCGCCGGTACGCCGTAGTCGACCGGGTAGTCGAGGACGCCTTTGAAGAAGGCGAACGACGTCGCTTTGGTGCTCGGCACCTGCTGCTCGAGCGCGCGCGCCCAGCGGCTGCCCTGGCCCGCGAAGTTGGCGGGCCCAACGAGCAGCCGGACGGGTGCGTCGAGGCGCGCCGGCATGCCATCCCGGGAAGCCGGTGCGTCGCCCTCGAGCGCCTGCAGGTCGGCCCGGCGCTCGTCTGTGTTGCGGTCCACGTGTCCCCCACGGTCAATCCCCAGGTCACTGAACTCGGTCCCCACGACGAGTTCAGGGCTAGACCTCTATACCCTTATAGATGTCCGGAGCGACAGGAAAGGTTGCGCGGAATCCCCCCGGATTCGAGAATCCTCGAACTGTTCAGGTCAACTGCCGGCCTGCGCGCCGAGTTACGCACTATACCGGAACAGTTGCCTCACAATGTCACACGCCGTAGTCGGCTAGGTGGTTGCGGTCCACACGCCGAGCCACTGTTCCGCGCCCCAGGCCTCGTAGCGGGCCGCCTCGGTGAAGCCGAGTTTCTCCGCCAGGCGTACCGAGCGGGTGTTGGCCGTCTGGGTGGACAGGACGACCGGTGTGGCCGGGCGAGCGGTCGCGAACCAGTCGAGTACGGCGGCGCAGGCTTCGGCGGCGTACCCGTGCCCCCACGACGACGGCAGGAACAGGTAGCCGAGCTCGACGTCCGCGAGCTCCGGACGGATCTGGTGGTTCGGGTCGCGCTGGTCGAGCGTGACCGTACCGATCATCGTGCCGTCGAGGTCGACCACGAACAGTCCGGTACGTCGCTGCGGTACGTCGGGCAGGTTCCGCTCGAGCGCCTCGCGGGATTGCGGGCCGCCGACGTACGTGCCGACCTCCGGCGAAGCGAGCAGCTCGATGAGCGGGGTACGGTCCCGGGCCTCGGGCTCGCGCAGTACGAGGCGCTCGGTCTTGATCGGTTCCGGCGGCCAGGCGACGGACTCGAGCGCAGTCTTCATGACGCGGAAGACTAGGGCATACGATCCGGCGATGGACTGGAACGGCGAGGTCGTCGAGCAGATCGACACGCACTGGCGGACTCGGCTGCGACCGCGGCTCGACGGGCTGACCGACGACGAGTACTTCTGGCAGCCGGTGGACGGTTGCTGGACGGTCAGTAGGCGGGGTGAGAGTTCGGCGCCGCTGTCGTTCGGGGCGGGGGAGTTCACCTGGGACTACGGCGACGACCACGACCCGGAGCCGGTCACGACGATCGCCTGGCGGCTCGCCCATCTGGCCGTGGGGCTCGCGGCGGGCACCGGCCGGCGATTCGGCGGTCCGCCGGCGGACCTCGCGACGTTCGAGTACGCGGGCACCGCCGACGAAGCGCTCCGGCAGCTCGACGACGGTTACGCCGGGTGGATCGACGCCGTACGACGCCAGGGTGAGTCCGGCCTGACCCGTCCGCAAGGCTTCCCGCCTGCGTTCGCGGAGGCGCCCATAGCACGACTCGTCCTGTATTCGAACGTCGAGCTCGTCCACCACGGCGCCGAGATCTGCCTGCTCCGGGACCTTTACCTGCGGCTCGGGCCCCGGTGATCTCCTCGTGTAGATGAGCTCATTCGACCAGGTCGGGATCGTCCATGAACTTGCGGACGTCCTGGGCGCACCGGCAGGCGGCGGCGATCTTGCCGGCCCAGACGAGCGCCTCGTCGCGGCTCGGTACGTCGACGATCAGGACGCCGCCGATGAGCTCCTTGCTCTCCGGGTACGGCCCGTCCATCACCATCCCGTCGGTGCCGACCACGGTGTGCTCCACGTCGTCGCCGGCGTACTGGAACCCGCCCGCGAACCGGAACACCCCGGCGTCCTTCGCCTCCTGGCAGACCGCGTGCGCGGCCTTGCCCACCTCTTCCCAGTCCCCGTCGGGGATGTGGTTCATCGCGCCGTTCTCGAACGAGATCAGGTACCGCGACATCTCATCACTCCTTGTCCCGGCGACCGCCGTCCGGCCACCGCTCACCCCTGCAACGAAGGCCGGACCCCGGATCCGACAGGCTGCTCCAGCCAATTGTGTCGGTACCGCGTGCTTGAATGCGCGAATGGAGGTGCATCCGGTCGATCAGGCGCGATGGGACGACCTCGTCGAGCTCTTCGGCCCCAGCGGCGGGACCCGCGGATGCTGGTGCATGGCCCGCCGGCTGCCCGCGTCGGTCGTCGCCGCGAACGGGAGCGCCGAGAATCGCGCCGCGCTGCACGGCTTCGTCCAGGCGGGTGCACCGGTCGGCCTCATCGGGTACGTCGACGAGCGCCCGGCGGTGTGGTGCGCGGTCGCACCACGGACGGAGTACGCCGCGATCGTCCGCTCGCGGACGTTGCCGATCGACGAGCCGGACGACGACACGATCTGGGCGATCAACTGCCTGTTCGTGAAGAGCGGCTACCGCGGGCAGGGCCTGACGTCGCCGATGATCCACGCCGCCGCCGAGTACGCGCGCACCTCGGGCGCGCGAATCGTGGAGGCCTACCCCGTGAAGACCATGCCTGGCGACCCCGGCCGCGGCGTCCTCAGCACGTTCCTGGCCGCCGGCTTCACGCCGTACGCCGAACCCCGCACCACCGCCAAACGCAACCTCGTCGTCCGCCGAGTCCTCTGACAATCAGGAACTGGTTCCCTGGACGCCGTGGGTCAGGTAGTGCACGGCAGGTACGGCGATGGGCGGGTAAGGCAGCCGCTCGAGCATCCGCACGGCGTCCTCCGGAGAAAACCAGCCCGCCAGCGTCACCAGGCCGTCAGGATCCGCGATCGCGAACCGTGGGTCCCGCACCAGGGCAACCAGCCCACCGTGCCGCGCAACCACTCCCGCGTACATCCCACAAACCCTAGGCGGGCAGGTACGCCAGCACGTCCTCATGTGGCCAGGTGGTGGTGAGGACGGTCGTGAGTTGGGGGTCGGTCGACGAGGTGATGTACGGCGTTTCGTCGGGGTTGCGGACTGTGGCCGTGACGGCTGTCGGGAACAGGCCCCACGGCTCGATCTGGTTGGCGAGGATGCCGTCGAGGCGCAGATCGGCGTACGACGGCTCCCACCACACGGCGAACGTCTCCTGCAACTGTTGCGGATGGATCCCGAGCCAGACGCCGAACGTCACCTGATAACCACCGTCCAGCTGCACCGGAAGCAGCACCCGGACGAACGCCCCGTTTCCGGGAACCTGCATCATCACGGACTCGCGCGGTGTCGCGTGGCTCATCCACGTACCGGGCGTGTGTTCGCGATCCGGCAGATCGAGGACCGGCGTCGGCAGCGTGAAGCGGACGTGGCGGTTGTGGGCGTCCAAGGCGTGGCCGCAGCTGGGGCAATCGGGTGTGGGGTGAGTGTGGCGTTCCGGAAGGGGAGTGTCCGGAATGGGGGCTACGGTGCGGGTATGAGTGAAGGTGAGTGGGTTTCTCCGTGGTGGGAGCCGCCGTTGGCGGGGACCGAGGCCGAGCAGTTGCTGGGGGCGCTGGACAGGCTGCGTACGACGTTCCGCTACAAGGTCGACGGGCTGGACGCGGACGGGCTGAACACCCGGATCGGCAAGTCGTCGATCACGCTCGGCGGGTTGCTGAAGCATCTCGCGGCGAACGAGGACTACATGTTCGACGTGAAGTTCCGCGGCAAGCCGATGGGTGGCCCGTGGGTGGAGAACGGCTGGCGGGACGACAACGACTGGGAGTTCAACTCCGCGGCCGAGAACACGCCGGACGAGCTGTACGCGTTGTGGGACGGCGCCGTCGCCCGCTCCCGTGCGACGCTGGCCGCGGCGATCGCGGAAGGCGGGCTCGACCAGCCGGCCGACATCGCCTGGCCGGACGGACGGCACCCGAGCCTGCGCCGTCTGGTCTGCGACCTGATCGAGGAGTACGGACGGCACACCGGCCACGCGGACCTGATCCGCGAGGCCGTTGACGGCCGCGTCGGCGAGGACCCGACCCGCGACTGGAAGCCGGTCGGCGCCGCCTGAGGTGGACGGCCAGGCAGGCAGAACCCGGTCCCGCGGCCACAAATCGGCCCCAGAACCGGGGTTCTGCATGCGTGGGCGACCACTTGCACCTACTTGATCCGCTGCAGGGTCCCGTCCGCGGCCACGCCGACGACCGTGGTCACGCCGTCAACCTTCAGGTTCAGAAGCATCCGCGAGCCCTGCCAGGACGTGGTGTACGAGACGACCGCGTTGCTGCGGGTCGGCGCGATCACCGACAGGATCTTCGCATCGTGCCCGGACCGGTTGAACTTCACCACCGACGCCGGCAGCTTGTCGTTGATCGTCTTGTAGTGCCAGCCCTGGATCGGGTCCTGCTTCCCGGTCGTCACCTCGATCGGCGTGCTCTCCTGCTGGAACGGCACCTGCAGCAGCGTGGTCTTCACCGTGTCCCGCGGCTTCGCGGCGACCACCCGGTCGTTGCCACTGACAACCACCTTTTGATCCTCCGGAAGATGCCACAGCGTGGAGTAGTCCTGGTCCTGCTCCGACGTACCGCGATCCAGCACCACCATCAGATCGGGATCCTTCAGCACCAGAACGTCACGGGTCCGGTCGACGCCGGCCCCGGGCGAGTCGTGCAGCTCGTAGAACTCCGACGTCGCCTTGATCGACGACCGCACCAGCTCGGTCTCCGGGTGCCCGGTCGCGGCCTTCACGGTCATCTCGTTGTGCGCGAACTGGCTCTTCGCCCAGAACCGCCAGTCGTCCACCTTGTACCCGGCGTGCCCGCCGTCGATCAGGATGTCGCGACCGCGTGAGGTGTACGTCACCGACGTGTGGTCGTTGTGCCCGTGCAGTCGCTGCGCCGGCCCGAAACGGATGCTGTACGTCGACTCCTGCGTGAACGGCCGCTTCTCGCCCCATCCGGTGCGCCCGAAGATGTACCCCGCGTCGAAGATCCCGATCCGCTGCGTCGGCCGGATCCCGTGCGCGCCGAGCGTACCGGCGTACTCGAGGACCGTCCCCGGCACCGGCACCGTCTTGATCACCTCGGAGTCGCCGAGCTGTGGCAGGTTCCCGAGCGAGTTGGTGGCCAGCGCGAGCCATTTCGCGAGCTCGCGCCGGCGTGCCGTGATCGTCGTACCGGGGTCGACGCCGCATTTGCGCAGTACGTCGATCGCGCGTCCCCAGAGCGCGTAGTTGAACTGCGCGTATCCGGTCGACTGCTCGTTCGTCGACCCCTGGGTGTCGATGGAGGTCTTGATCGCACTCGTCAGCCGGTCGGCGGCGATCTTCTTCAGGTCGCCGCGCATCAGCGTGCAGCCGATCCCGAACAGCGCCAGGCTCTCGTCGGTGCCGTGGTTCCAGTCGCCGCTGTAGTTCTTCCGCAGGAACATCGCGTGCTCCAGCAGCGCCTTGTCGAGCCAGGCGTAGGTGAGCGGCAGTTGCCCCACGTGCAACCCCGACAGCACCGCCTGACGCAGGCAGATGAGGACGTTGGTGCGGTGCATCGTCGACTCGTACGCGCCGACGTCGGACTTCCACGAGTACGGGTTGTCGTTGACCCAGTCGCGCGCGATGTTGCTGACCCGCTGCAGTGCGGCCTTGTTGCCTTGCGCGCCGGCGGTGATCCCTTGGCCGAGCCACCGGAGCGAATGCAGCCACATGTACCAGCTCGGGTTGTTGTCCGGGTTCAGCCGCCAGTTGATGTTCCCCTTGCCGTTGCCGACCTTGGTCGGCGGCGTCGTGCCCCAGGTGAACGTGTCCTTGTACAGGTTCGCGACCGGGTTCGTCCGGTCGATCCCGCTGTACGCCGGACACCTGTAGACGTCCCGCCGCGCCGGGGTCGGTGCCGGGGTCGGCGGCTCCGGCGCCTGGCTCGTGGTCGGGTCCGGAGCGGCTTCCGGCTCGGATCCACCCCAGGGGACGACCAGTACGACGGCCAGTACGGCGGCGCTCGCGATCATCGCGATCGCGAGCCGCAGGGTCGTCCTGCTCGTGCGCGGATGTCTCGCGGGCATCGTTCCCCCTCGTCCCGGCGTACCGGGTTATGGCCTAGACCTGAATGCGGGCAGACTGCTGCCGCGCCGGAATCAGGTGTGGTTGCGGTGCTGCGGAACGTACGGCGGATCGTGGAAGGTTGCTGCCGGCATCAACCCAGCTGCCGGCGCACCCCCGTCGACGATGTCGCCATCGGTTCCCCCCTCGCGGGGCGGATCAGCCCCTCTGCCTAATAGATGTCGCGAGCCACCCAAAAGGTTGCTATCGGATCCCCGACTTCGCTTCGGTTGCCCTGAAGGGCAACTAGTTCGCCTCGATCGCGTCGGCGATCAGCTCGTTGCGGGCGGTGCCGCCGAGCGGTTCCTTGGTGTGGACGCCGTCGCGCAGGTACTGCGCCGGCCGGTTCGGCTGCGAGGTGAGGAACGCGGACCAGTCGATGATCCGCAGGTTCGGGTGCTCGAGCGCCGCCGCGTCCAGCTGCTGGTTGATCCAGGCGCTGTTCGAGAGGTCGGCGTCCCGGACGGCGGCCGGCTGCTTGGTCCGGCTGGCGTACACGTTCACCCAGTACACGGTCCGCTTCGGCCCGGCGATCCGTAGGGCCCGCTCGACCTGGGCGGCGAACGCAGGCGGGTCGAAGATGTCGTTCGTACCGACCGCCATCACGATCCGGTTCGGCAGTCCGTAGCGGTGCGACCACTCCTCGAGCGCGTCGACCGCGGCGGACGCCGGCTGACCGGACCAGTCGTGGAACGCGATCGAGTCACCGTTGCGATCGGCGAGCAGCCGTTCGAGCGCGGGACTGTCCTGGACCGCGATGCTGTCCCCGAACAGGAAGATGCCGTCGAACGCGAGCACGTCGCGGATCTGGTCCTCGGGCGAGACCCGATGCGCCAGGCCCTGCCAGGGTCCGAGCGTGCCCGAACCGTATTTTCCCGGCCCCTTGGACGGGACGCTGTACGCCGTCCCGCCGACGAGTGTGTCGGCGCTTCGCGGCCCGGGTTCGAGCAGGACGAGCACGCCGCCGAGGCTTGCCAATACGAGCAGTGTCACCACGATCGCGAGGAGTGACGCGAAGAACGCGCGGGTCCTGGACACCTGGACCGTCTCCTCGCCGACCTGTTGCAACACCTCGGCGTCCCCCGCCCTTTCTCGTTCTCCCACACTTACCTGACGCGGCGGCCCCCGGATCCGCTGCATGCCTGCCTCAGGTACTGGATGCCAACCTCGACCGTTCGGTTGTCATCACTGCCCAGCATCTCCGAGCGATCAAGGAATGGGTAGGTTTCCGGCCATGCCGCAATCAGATCACCTACGAACCCTCGAACGCTCTCGCCTGTCCTCCTTGGTCGACCGCCGGATCCCCGAAGCCGACGCGCTGCACGCACCTGACTTCGTGATCGTGACGCCGAGCGGGCACCAGTGGACCAAGGCCGAGTACCTCGGCGGCATCGAGTCCGGCGAGATCAACTACCGCCGGTTCGAGCCGGTCGGCGAGATCGACGTGATGGTCGACGGCGCGGTCGCCGTACTGCGGTACCGGTCGGCGATCGAGATCGGCGTCAACGGCCGCGAACCGGGGCCGCTGAGCGCCTGGCACGTCGACTGCTACCGGCGTTCGGCCGACGGCTGGCAGGTTCGGTGGTCGCAGGCGACGGAGATCCGGTGATCCGCCGTACGGCGACCCGCGGCTGCCCCCGCCCCGCCGACGGAGATCCGGTGACCTGCCGTACGGCGGCCCCCGGCTGCCCCCGCCCCGCCGACGGAGATCCGGTGACCTGCCGTACGGCGGCCCGCGGCTGCCGCCCGCCCGCGAACTGACTCAGCCGGCGATCTCCGCCTGGCTCCGCTCCACGCAGAACTCGTTGCCCTCGGGATCCTTCATCGTGACCCAGCCGCGCCCGTCCGGGCGCCGGTGGTCTTCGTGGATCGTCCCGCCGAGCGACAGAATCCGCTCCACCTCGTCGTCCCGGGTGCGCTCGGTCGGCCCCCAGTCGAGATGCACCCGGTTCTTCACCGCCTTGCCCTCCGGCACGGCGATGAACAGCAGCCCGGGCACCGGCGCCGGCGCCACGACGAGCACCTCGTCGTCACCCGGCTTGTCCCCGTCCCCGAGCGGCCAGCCGGTGACGATACTCCAGAACTGCGCGAGCTCGTACGGCTTCGCGGCATCAATCGTGATATGTCGCAGGATCATGCGGAGACCTTAATCGGACGGCCGGTTTCGAAGGGTCGCGGACTGTCGGCGGCCGGGTCTACTGTGCGGAACATGGGCGCCGGACCACAGGGCCCGGCCAGTTTGGGGGAAGGACACTTCGATGGCATCCCGGCTCAATCCGTACATCCAATTCAAGAGCGAGGCGCGCGCGGCGATGGACTTCTACCAGGGGGTCTTCGGCGGGGAGGTGTCGGCGAACACCTTCAAGGAGTTCGGCTCGGGCCACGGCCCGGAGGACGACGAACTGCTGATGCACAGCCAGCTCGAGACACCGAGCGGCTTCACGCTGATGGCGGCCGACACACCGCAGGGCATGCCGTACAACCCGGGCGAGAACATCGCGATCAGCCTGAGCGGCGACGGCGAGGAGCTGCGCGGCTATTACGAGAAGCTGTCCGAGGGCGGCAAGGTCACGGTCCCGCTCGAGAAGCAGATGTGGGGCGACGAGTTCGGCATGGTGACCGACAAGTTCGGGATCAACTGGATGGTCAACATCGCAGGCTGACGGCCTGCCTCCCCGGGGAAATCCGGTGTCCCCGGGGAGGCGCCCGCGGCTACCGTGAGGCATGGGACTCAACGACCTGCTCTTCGACCCCATCCGGCACAACAACTGGGCGACCGGCAGCCTCACCAGGTTCTGCCGCGCCCAGAACCTGACGGCCGAACAGCTGGAGATCACCGGCGTCGGCACGTACGGCGGGATTCTCGCGACCCTCGACCACATCGTCCGCTGTGACGGCAGCTACCTGCGGCGCATCGTCGACCGCCCGCTGGCGTTCGTCGACGCCGAACCGGCGCCCGACCTGGAAACGCTCGAGCGCTGGAACGCCGAGGCCGGCGAGCTGTGGGAGGTGTTCCTCGCCGAGCCGATCGACGTCGAACGCGTCATCATCGTCGACGAGAACACCCGCGGCACCAGGGTCGGCATCTTCGTCGCGCAGGCGATCAACCACGCCAACCACCACCGCGAGCAGGTCTGCGCGATCCTCACCGGCCTCGGCATCGAGCCCCCGGACATCCAGGCGTGGGAGTACGCCTGGGAGACCGAGCGCATCTGGGACCTCGACGACCGCTCCGCGTAGCAGGTGTCAGACACGCCCTAGCTGCCGACGGCGGCGGCCATCAGGCCTGGCTCGTAGGAGCCGCCCAGCTGGTTGAGGGTGACCGCCATCCGGTTGGTCGCGTTGATCATCGCGATCAGCGTGACCAGCGCGATCAGCTGGTCCTCGTCGTAGTACTTCGCGGCGCGGGCCCAGGTCTCGTCCGACACGCCTTCGGACGCGTCGGCGAGCCGGGTCGCCTCCTCGGTGAGCGCGAGCGCGGCCTGCTCCTCCTCGGTGAAGACCGTCGAGTGCCGCCACCCCGCGACCAGGTTCAGCCGCGTTGTCGTCTCGCCTTCGGCCGCCGCCTCCTTCGCGTGGATGTCGATGCAGTGCCCGCAGCCGTTGATCTGGCTGGCCCGCAACATCACCAGGTTCTGCGTCCTGTGCGACAGGGTGGTCTGCTGGAGCAGTCCGTGGACGGCGAACAGGCGCTTCGCCAGCTTCGCGCCGAACTCGTTCTGCATTACGTCGATCCGGGGTTCCATCATCTTCGCCCTTACTGATGAGATCTACTGGACGACCATCAGATGCCGCCCGCGCGGTTCGCGTGACGACCTCGGAACGTGACGGGCGCCATACCGCCGAGCTGTCACAGGAACCGGACGGTCGGCATCTGATGGGTGACACACCCGCGCGACAAGGAGTGGTCCATGACCGGTACCGACCGAGCCACCGAGGCTTTCGTTGCCCATCGCAACCTCCTGTTCACGGTCGCGTACGAGCTTCTCGGGTCCGCCGCGGACGCCGAGGACGTCCTGCAGGAAACCTGGCTGCGCTGGGTCACCGTCGACCTGGACACCATCCAGGACCACCGTGCGTACCTGGTCCGGATCGCCAGCCGGCAAGCCCTTCAGCGCCTGCGCACCCTCGGACGCCGCAAGGAGTCGTACGTCGGTCCGTGGCTGCCCGAGCCACTGCTCACCGCACCCGACGTCGCCGAGGACGTCGAACTCGCGGACAGCGTCTCGATGGCGATGCTGCTCGTCCTGGAAACTCTCCGGCCGACCGAACGCGCGGTGTTCGTGCTCCGCGAGGTCTTCGGCCTCGAGTACGACGAGATCGCGGCCGCCGTGGACAAGAAGCCGGAGGCGGTGCGCCAGATCGCGCACCGGGCCCGCTCGCACGTCGCGGCCCGCCGCCCGCGCGGCCCCGTCTCCGCCGACGAGACGCGGGACGCGCTGGAGGCCTTCCAGCGCGCCGTGAACACCGGCGACATCCAGGGCCTGGTCGACATCCTCGCCCCGGATGTGGTCTTCCTGGGCGACGGCGGTGGCGTGGTCCAGGCCCTCCGGCGTCCGGTCGTGGGCGCCGAGAAGGTCGCTCGCCTGCTCGCCCTCGCCGTCGAGCGCCTCGCCGACAGTTCCCTCGAACTCACCCAGATCAACGGCCAGCCGGCGCTCATCCTCCGCTTCACCGACGAGGTCGACACCGTGACCGTCCTACATGTGGAGAACGGCAAGATCGCCGGCTTCTACGCCGTCCGCAACCCGGCCAAACTCGCCCACTTGACCGAGGAAAAACGCCTGACCCGCTGACCCCCTGACCCGCTAGGCGCCGCACCCAGTGAGCGCCGCACCCAGTGAGCACCCTCCCGGTGAACACCCTCCCGGTGAACAGCTGACCGTGTGAACACCTGACCCGCTCAGCACCTGACCCGCTCAGCACCTGACCCGGTGAGCGCCTGACCCGGTGAGCGCCTGACCCGGTGAGTACCTGACCCGGTGAGCACTGACCCGGTGAGCACCTGACCTGCTCAGTGCGTGACCTGCTCAGTGCGTGACCTGCTCAGTGCCTGATCCGGTGAGGGCCTGATGCGGTGTACGCGGCTGACGTGGTGGTCGTCAGGGGGTGATGGTGAGCTCGAGCGGGTCGGACAGGTGATGGCCGGCGGCGATGGTCAGTGAGACGACGAGCGACCATTGCCCCGGTGGGAGGGCGTACCCCAGGTCGGGAACCAGTGAGGCTGTCCCGATCAGGGCAGGTACGGCGCGGCTCTGGTGCGGCTCGATCGGGAATTCGATCCGCGGCGCATTGTGCGCACCGACGTACCTGCCGACCACCTTGCCGGAGCTGTCCGTCACGGCGGAGTACAAGTCGCCGCCGGTGAGCAGCACCTGTCTGTGTGGTGCACGATTCGTCACCAGGACGTCCTGCTTGGCGTAGTGGCCGGTGCGGATCGTCAACGGCGACAGGACTTCCACGACGAGCCCGGCGGACTCCGCGGGCTCACCGTGGAGCTCGAGGGCGTACTCGCTCACGGCCAGCTGCCTGTCCGGAAAGCTCATGGCCCCGACCCGCAACTCCACCAGCCCGCCGTACGTCGCGTGCAGCCTGCCGGCGATGTCCGTGGCCCAGGCCGCGAGATCGATCCGGAACCGCTTCTCGGGCCGCCGCTCCGGCTCGGGACTCGGCCACATCACGAGCGCCCCCGGCGCCTCATCCTGCAGCCGGCGCAAATCGACCCGCAAGCTTTCCCATCCGGCCACGGCTACTCCAGTCGATCCTCGATCGCACAGCCCCTACCCAGCATCCCGCTAATGAAGGTCCTTCCGCAGCAACGTGATCGTCGTTTCGTAACGCAGGACAGCTCCGTCCGGACCGTCCACGTCCCAGGCGCCTGTCTCGGTGCCGCTGACGACGTACCCGAGGCGCTCGTACAACCGGCGCGGTCGCGGGCTTGCGTCGTCGATGCCCAGCTCGGCGATCGGGATGCCGCGGGCGCGGATGCGATCCTCGAGAGCCTGGATCAGGACGGTCCCGATCCCGCACGAGCGCAGCGGCTCCAGCACCGAGAGCTGGTTCAGCGTCGCGCCACCCGCCGGCTTCGTGTAATCGACCGCACCGAACCCCACAGCCTGACCGGACGGTGTACAAACAGCCAGATAATCGGCCTCGCCGAGCGGAACCCGCTCCAACTCCTTCTCCATCGCGATCACCTTCGTCGGAGGCTCGCCCAACGTCGGCAGATCCTCAACCACCAGATCCCGAACCGTCAACGGAACAACAACCTCATACACAACAAGCCGCCTTCCAGTAGACCGCTCGCACGCTACGACCAGCAGCCGCCGCCCGCTACCAGATTTTGTGGAGCACAGCGTCAAGTGTCGTACCCGAGGTCGGCCAGCCGAGAGTCGACGAGTTGGTCTGCGCCGGCCGATGCCGCCTGTGCCGGTGGCACACCGTCGGCACGACGAACCTCGTCGACCAGCACCTCGTCGAACGTCCCGTCGGCCTTCCACAAGAACAGCCCGACGTAACCCGATCCGGGCGTGAACAACTCGTCGCTGAGGAAGAACTTACGACCATCCTCAGCGGTGCCGGCGTACGGCACGTGATAGTCATCCGGAACGATGGTGAACCGTTCTGGTGCTTGTTCCACAGCAGTTCCTCCTGGGTGCCCCGCAGGCGCCGACGCACACCCAGCCATGGCGGCGCACAGCACGAGGCCGATCACCCGCAGCACGCGCCTGATCCGAACGGCGCCTACTTCGGTCTGCCTGCGGATCCTGATCAGCTCGGTCGGTTGAGTAGGTGGGTGGACTCGGGGACGGGGGTGAGGGGGGTGCCTTCGGACAGGTAGTGGCGGATGTTTTCGGCTACCAGGTTGGCCATGGCGGCTCGGGTGGGTTGGGTGGCGGAGCCTACGTGGGGGAGGAGGACGGTGTTGGGGAGGGTGAGGAGGTCGGGGTGGACCTTCGGCTCGTGTTCGAAGACGTCGAGGCCGGCGGCCTGGATGGTGTTGGTGCGGAGCGCGTCGACCAGGGCCTGCTCGTCCACGACGGTGCCGCGGGCGACGTTGATCAGGATGCCGTCGGGGCCGAGGGCCTTGAGCACTTCGGAGTCGACGAGGTGGCGGGTGCTGTCGCCGCCGGGGATGACGACCATCAGGATGTCGACGTCGGCCGCCATCTCGAGCAGCGACGGATAGTACCGGTAGTCGACGTCCTTCGGGTTGCGGTTGTGGTAGGCAACGGAGATGCCGAACGGCTGGACGCGATCCGCGATCGCCTGACCGATGCGCCCGAGGCCGAGGATGCCCATCCGGCGGCCGTGCATCGTTGCGCGGGTCAACGGATATGACCCGTCGGCCCACTTGCCGTCGCGCAGGAACCGCTCGGCCTGCCCCAGCTCACGGACCGTCATCAACAGCAATCCCAACGCGGTGTCCGCGACCTCGTCGTCCAGGACGCCCGGGGTGTTGGTGACCACGACACCGCGCTCGGCTGCGGCCTTCGCGTCGATGCGGTCGTAGCCCACGCCGAAGCTCGCGACCAGTCGTACGGCGGGGAACTGATCGAGCCACGCCCCGTCGATCGCCGTACCGCCCGTGGCGACGGCAACGATCTCGTCCCGGCGGGCCGCGAGTACGGCGTCGGGGTCGTGCTCCTCCCAGAGCCGGATCAGCTCGCAGTGACCGTCGAGCCCGGCGGCGACGGCTTCGTTCAGAGGTCCTGGCATCAGCACGACTGGTAGTCCCATGCCTTCATCCTTGTCGACGCGGGCAGCCCGCACCAGGAACCCGACCGGCACTTCTCAGGAACTGGACCGGAACCGAAGTTCACCCCTGCTTTCCCCGCCGGGCCCTGTTGCCGCACCGGCCCGAGCGACGACGATCGGGACAGGAGGCCATCATGATCATCGACTGCGCTTACTACCGGGACGGACGCCGCCAGCACGTCGAGGCGATGTCGGTCGCGGACGCCGCCGCGGCCTGCCGGGCCGGCGGATTCGTCTGGCTGGGCATGTACGAGCCCACCGCCACCGAGCTCACCGAGGTCCGGGACAGCTTCGGCCTGCACGAGCTGGCCGTCGAGGACGCGCAGACCTTCCACCTACGGCCCAAGGTCGAGCCGTACGAGGGCAACATCCGCCTGGTCATCCTGCGCACCGCCCGGTACGACGACGAGCGCGAGGAGGTCGACTTCGGCGAGGTCAGCGTGTTCGTCGGGCCGTCGTTCGTGATCACCGTCCGCCAGGGCGTCGCGAGCGACCTGCACGGTGCCCGGCTCCGCCTCGAGCAGCGCTCCGAACTCCTCGAAGGCGGCACCAGCTCGGTGCTCTGGGCGATCCTCGACCAGGTCGTCGACGGCTACGGCCCCGTCGTCGCCGAGCTCGAGCGCGACATCGAGGAGGTCGAGCGGACCGTGTTCGCCGGCTCGGTGGCGCCGACCGAGCGGATCTACTTCCTGCGCCGCGAGGTGACCGACTTCTACCGCGCCGTACACCCGCTGCTCGCCGTCCTCGCGACGCTCGAACGCGACGCCCGTGACACCGCCCTCCTGCCGTACTTCCGCGACGTCCACGACCATCTGGTGCTGGTGAACGAAGAGGTCGCCGCGCAACGTGACCTGCTCGCCACGGTGCTCGAGGCGAACATGGCGGTGATCGGCGTCGAGCAGACCAAGGTCAGTGTCCGGCAGAACGCCACGATCGAACAGCTCACGATCCTCGCCACGGTGTTCCTGCCGCTGACCTTCGTCACCGGGTTCTTCGGGCAGAACTTCACCTGGCTGGTCGACCGCATCGGCGCCGAGTGGGACTTCTTCGTGCTCGGCGTCGGCGGTCTCGTCGTACCGTGCATCGCGCTGCTGATCTGGTTCCGCCGCCAGCGAAACACCAGACGCGCCACGCAGTAGTCGTGCAGTAGTCGTGCAGTAGTACAGTGCCGACCCGTGGCGCGTGTGGCTGTTGACCCGGTGGACGGCCGGGTGATCGAGAACCTCATCTTCAGGTACGCCGAGTTGGTGGACGACGGTGATTTCGCCGGAGTCGGCGAGCTGCTGGCGGACACGACGTACCGCGGTAGCGGCGAGCCGCTCCGCGGGCGTGCCGAGATCGAGCAGTGGTTCCGCGACACGCTGATCGTCTACCCGGACGGTACGCCGCGAACGCAGCACGTCACCACCAACCTCGCGATCGAACGTGAGGCCGACGAGGACGAGGCGTTCGCGCGCTCGTACGTAACAGTCCTGCAGGCAGTGCCGGGCGACGTACCCCGAATCATCGCTGCCGGCCGCTACCACGATCGCTTCGAGCGGCACGACGGCGCATGGCGCTGGAGCGAACGCACCGTCAAGATCCGCCTGCTGGGTGACGTCAGCAACCACCTGAGGCCCTGACGCAGGACCTAGGCGGACCAGCCGCCCAGGTTCAGGTCGGCGACGACGACCGGTTGGCCGGTGGCGAGTGACTCGTTCGCCGCGATGCCGACCGCTACCGCGCGGACACCGTCGTGTACGTCGGCCGCGCGCCCGAGCGGATCGTTGCCGGGGCCAACGAAAAGGTCGTTGTAGATCAGCTTGTCGCCGCCGCCGTGGCCGCCCTCGCCGCGCGGGATCTCGACCTCGACCGCGGTCGCCCAGTGCTTCTGCAGGACCAGCCGCTCGCCGTTGGTCCGAACCTCACCCGCGATCACCCGGTCGGACGGGTAGCTCGGGTCGATGTGGTCGTCGACGACCGCGGCCCGCTCGACCACTTCCAGCTCGGCGCGGCCCAGCGTTCCGTTGACGGACACGCGGTACCCCTCCCACGGCGAGTGCGCGTTCAGCGAGTAGCTCAGGCGCGCACCGTTCGCGTACTCCGCGATCACGGACATGTTGTCCTCGATCGTGATGCCCGGAGCGAACACGTCCTGGTCGCGCAGGTACCCGTCGTACTTCTCGCTCTCGTAGTACAGCTGCCGGTTCGTGTCGTCGGTGCGCAGGTCGAGCAACCACGGATCATTGGCCGAACCATCGACCGTACCGCGCGCCGGGCGCTCGCCGAGCCCGCGAGCGGCCGCGTTGTCGGAGCCGTAGAACGCCAGCCCGCCGGACGCGAACACCCGGGTCGGCTGCGACGCGATCCACCAGTTCACCAGGTCGAAGTGGTGCGACGCCTTGTGGATCAGCAGGCCGCCCGAGTTCTTCTTCTCGCGGTGCCAGCGGCGGAAGTAGTCCGCGCCGTGCCGGGTGTCGAGCATCCACTGGAACTCGACGCTGGTGACCTGCCCGATCTCGCCGTCCTGGATCACCTGCCGCAGCGCGCTGTTCCGCGGCGAGTAGCGGTAGTTGAACGTGACGACTACGGACTTGCCGGACTCGTTCATCGCGTCGACGATCTGCCGGGTGCCCTCGGCGTTGATGGTCAGCGGCTTCTCGACGATGACGTCCGCGCCGGCGCGCAGCAGCCGCGACACCACCGAGGCGTGCGTGTAGTCCGGACTGGTCACCACCACACGGTCGACGGACTGCTCCTTGACCATCCGCTCCAGGTCGTCGGCTCCGTACTGCGGAAGCTCGCTGCCGCCGAGCCCCGCGACGAACCGCTGGTGGAACGCCAGCCTCCCCGGGTTCGGGTCGAGCAACGCGACGAGCTCGGCCTCGTCGGGGTGCTCCTGGACGATCGCGCGGATGTACGACTGCGCTCGTGATCCGGTTCCGGCGACTGCGTAGCGTCTGGGCACGGCGGACTCCTTCTACTCGTGTAGATCCACACGCTAGCAATCGCTTTCCAGCGCGGTCAACCGTCGTACCATCTCTGCATGCCGAAGGATCCGGTCACCCGCAACGACGTGGCGCAGTACGCCGGGGTGAGCACCGCCGTGGTCAGCTACGTCGTGAACGAGGGCCCGCGCAAGGTCGCGCCCGATACCCGCGAGCGGGTGCTGGAGGCGATCCGCGCGCTCGGCTACCGGCCGAACGCGACCGCCCGGGCGCTCCGGATGGGGACCACGCGGACCGTCGGGCTGATCACGCCGGACGGTGGCAATCCGCTGTTCGCGGAGCTCGCGAAGGCGATCGACCGGGAGGCGTCGGCCCGCGGGTACGTCGTCCTGCAGACCAGCGCGGACGGCGACCCGGCGACCGAGAACGCGAAGATCGCCGAGCTGCTCGCGCGCCAGGTCAGCGGGCTGGTGCTGGTGGCGCCGACCGACGATCCGGCGCTGGACGACGTCGAGGTGCCGGTGATCGCGATCAACCGGGTCCTGCCGACGGTGAGCTCGGTGCGCCCGGCGTACCGCGAGGGTGCCCGGCGCGGCGTCGAGCACCTGATCTCGCACGGTCATCGCCGGATCGGCCTGGTGATCGGCGGCGCCGGCCATCCCGAACGCGAGCTCGGCTGGCGGGACGCGCTGGCCGCCGCGAGCCTTCCGGAGGGCCCGATCGCCCGCGCCACGTTCTCCCGCGAAGGTGGTTACCGCGCCGCGCAGACGCTGCTCCACGACGAGCCGACCGCGATCTTCGCCAGCTCCGATCTGCAGGCGATCGGCGTACTGCGCGCTCTCCACGAAGCGGGTCGCAAGATCCCCGAGGACATCGCGGTGGTGGCGTTCGACGGCACGCCCGAGACGGAGTACACCTGGCCGCCGCTGACCGTCGTACGCCAGCCTCTCGAGCAGCTGGCGCGCGAGGCGGTCCGTCATCTGATCGAGGGCGCGGACACGACGGATGCCCTGACCGTTCCGACAGAGCTGATCCTGCGCAGGTCCTGCGGCTGTTAGAGCGTCCCGACGTCCTCGAAGATCAGTGCGGTGCGGGTTGCGAGGACCTCGGGGATGGCCTGGAGCTTCTCCAGGACGAGCCGGCGCAGGCCCTCGTTGTCGGCCGCGCGGACCAGCAGGATCGCGTCGAAGTCCCCGCCGACCAGCGCCATGTGCTTGATCTCCGGAATCGCCTGCAGCTGCTTGCGGAGCGACCGCCACGAGCTCTGACGCAGACTCAGCGTGACGTACGCCGACGTACCCAGGCCGAGCCTGAGCGGGTCGACGGTGACGGTGAATCCGGTGATCACGCCGGTGTTCGTGAGCCGTTCGACGCGGGCGTAGGCGTTCGCGCGGGAGATGTGCACCTCGTCGGCCAGCGCCCGGATCGAGAGCCGTCCGTCGCGTCCGAGCGCCTCGATGATCAACCGATCGATCTCGTCCAGCGCGGGAGCCACGACAATCTGTCCAGGACCGGCCCGGTGGACCATCACCTCGTCGGACATTCTGTGCCCCCACTCTCTGATCCGAAACCAAACGTCTCGCGATTCTCCCAGGTATAGATCCAGTTGACCAGGAGGGACGACGATGTGGCTACCGTCCGTCTCCTGCAGTGGAGGGTCCATGACCACCGTCGAGGAGCGCTTGCTCCCCTCCGCGGAACCCGTCTGTCTGATCGACCAGAACGGCGTACCGCACGAAAACCCGTCGTACCGGCTGCCTGTCAAGGACGCTCTGGTCGACGGCTACGCACAGTTGATCAAGGCCCGCCGATTCAACGAGCAGGCGAGCACGCTGGTGCGGCAGGGCCGGCTCGCGGTCTACCCGTCGTCGTTCGGGCAGGAGGCGTGCCAGATCGCGGCCACGATGGTGCTGCGGGACGGCGACTGGTTGTTCCCGACGTACCGGGACTCGGTCTCGATCATGAGCCGCGGCGTCGACCCGATCGAGACGCTGACGCTGCTGCGCGGTGACTGGCATTCCGGCTACGACCCCTACGAGCACAAGGTCGCGCCGCAGTCGACCCCGCTCGCGACGCAGCTCCCGCACGCGGTCGGCGTCGCGCACGCGGCCCGGCTGAAGGGCGAGGACACGGTCGTGATGGCGCTCGTCGGCGACGGCGGCACGAGTGAGGGCGACTTCCACGAGGCCCTGAACTTCGCGGCGGTCTTCCAGGCGCCGGTCGTGTTCTTCATCCAGAACAACGAGTACGCGATCTCTGTCCCGCTGGCCAAGCAGAGCGCGGCGCCATCGCTGGCCCACAAGGGCATCGGGTACGGCGTACCGGGCGAGCGGGCCGACGGCAACGATCTCGCCGGCCTGCTCGCCGTACTCGGGCAAGCGGTCGAGAAGGCCCGCGCCGGCGAAGGCCCGCAGCTGATCGAGGCGCACACGTACCGGGTCCAGGCGCACACGAACGCCGACGACGCGACCCGGTACCGCGAGGACGCGGAGGTCGCCCCGTGGCTCGACCGCGACCCGATCGACCGCCTCACGACGTACCTCGAGCGGCAGGGCTGGCTGGACGACGAACTCAGGCAGCGCGCCGAGACAGGCGCCGTCCAGGTTGCCGGGCAGCTGCGCGACGGCCTGATGCCGGAGCCCGGGGTGAACCCGGCGGATCTGTTCGCGTACCTGTACGCCGAGCAAACGCAGCAGCTGCGTGAGCAGGCCGCGCTCCTGCGCGACGAGTTGGGGCGGGAGTCATGACACACACGAAGATCTCGATGGCGCAGGCGCTCAACCAGGCGCTGCGCGACGCGATGGCGGCCGACGAGACGGTCGTGATGTTCGGCGAGGACGTCGGCGCGCTCGGCGGCGTCTTCCGGATCACCGACGGGCTGACCGCGGAGTTCGGCGACAAGCGGTGCTTCGACACCCCGTTGGCCGAGGCCGGCATCGTCGGCATGGCGGTCGGCATGGCGATGAACGGGATGCGGCCGGTGGTCGAGATGCAGTTCGACGCGTTCGGGTACCCGGCGTTCGAGCAGGTCGTCTCGCATGTCGCCAAGATGCGCAACCGGACTCGCGGCCGCGTGCAGCTGCCGATGGTGATCCGGATCCCGTACGGCGGCGGCATCGGCGGCGTCGAGCACCACAGCGACTCGTCGGAGAGCTACTTCGCGCATACTCCGGGCCTGACCGTGGTGACGCCGGCTTCCGTCGCGGACGCCTACTCCTTGTTGCGCAAGGCAATCGAGTTCCCGGATCCGGTCGTGTTCATGGAGCCGAAGAAGCTCTACTGGGCGAAGGAGGAGGTCGACCTCACCGAGTCGCAGCCGGGGATCGGGACGGCCGTCGTACGGCGGGAAGGCACGGATGCCACGCTGATCTCCTACGGTCCCGCGGTGCCGGTCGCGCTCGAAGCGGCGGAGGTCGCCGCGACCGAGGGGCGGCAGCTGAGCGTGGTGGATCTGCGGTCGCTGGTGCCTTTCGACGACGAGACGGTGTGCGCGGCGGTACGGCGTACCGGACGGGCTGTTGTCGTCGCCGAGGCGAGCGGGTTCGCCAGCGTGTCGTCGGAGATCGTTGCCCGCGTCACCGAGAAGTGCTTCCACTCCCTGGCGGCTCCGGTACGGCGGGTGACCGCGTTCGACATCCCGTTCCCGCCGCCGAAGCTGGAGAAGTACCAGCTGCCGAGCGTGGACCGGATCCTCGACGCGGTCGACGACCTGCAGTGGGAGGACTCGTGAACACCTTTCTTCTCCCCGACCTCGGTGAAGGGCTGACCGAGGCGGAGATCGTGCGCTGGCTGGTGAAGGTCGGTGACGTGGTCGCCGTCGACACCCCGATCGCGGAGGTCGAGACCGCGAAGTCCATCGTCGAACTGCCGTCGCCGTACGCCGGCGTCATCGAGGAACTCCACGGCGAGCCCGGTACCACAGTGCCGGTCGGGAAACCGTTGATCACCGTGGGGGATCCGGACGGCGCGGCGTACCGCGGGCAGGCCGGCGCGGCGTACCGCGAGGAGGCCGGGGCGGCGTACCGCGAGGAGGAGCAGGCCGGGTCGGGGAACGTGCTGGTCGGCTACGGGACGGTGGAGTCCGCCGGGGCGCGGCGCCGGCGCCGGCCTCGGCTTTCCGGAACAAATGTTGCGCCTGCTGCGAAGAAAGTTCCGGAAAGTCGCGTTCCGCTGGTCATTTCCCCGCTGGTACGCCGGTTGGCGCGCGACGCCGAGGTGAATCTCCACGAGTTGACCGGCTCGGGCCCCGACGGCCTGATCGTCCGCCGGGACGTCGAGCAGGCGATCGCACGCCGCGTCCAAGCCGAGGCCGCACCCCAGCCCGCCACACCCCAGCCCGCCACACCCCGGCCTGCCGCACCACAGCCCGCCGCACCCCAGCCTGTCGTGGCTCAGGTCGGCTCGCGGACCGGGTTGCCCGAGTTGCGGCGTACTCCGATGAGCGGGTTCCGGAAGGCGGTCGTCGCGACGCTGACCCGGAGCCGCGCGGAGATCCCGGAGGCGACGACCTGGGTCGACGTGGACGCGACTGCGCTCGTCGACCTCCGCGCATCGTTGCGCTCGGCAACGGACCCGGGACCCGGCCTGCTCGCGCTGATGGGCCGCTTCGTGGTCGCCGGCCTGCTGAAGTACCCGGAGCTCAACGGGTACGTCGACACCGAACGCGAGGAGCTCGTCCAGTACGACGGCGTGAACCTCGGACTCGCGGCGCAAACCGACCGCGGCCTCGTCGTACCGGCCGTCGGCAACGCGCACACGCTGACGACGCGCGGCCTGGACGCGGAGATCCGCCGGCTGACCGAGTCCGCGCGGCAAGGCCGGCTGACCCAGCAGGAGTTGGCGTCGGGCACGTTCACGCTGAACAACTACGGCAGCTTCGGCGTCGACGGCAGCGCGGCGATCATCAACCACCCGCAGGTCGCGATCCTCGGCGTCGGCCGGATCATCGACCGCCCGTGGGTGGTGGACGGGGAGCTCGCGGTTCGCAAGCTCACGCAGCTGTCGCTGGTTTTCGATCACCGAGTCTGCGACGGCGGTACCGCGGCTGCGTTCCTGCGCTTCGTCGCCGACGCCTTCGAGAACCCGGCGTCCGCCTTCGCCGACCTCTGAGAACGCGTCCTCTAGGAGATCTGGCGGGGGCGGAGACCGACGAGGATCACCCGCAGCCCGGAGGCGAAGCGAGCCTCCGGGCCGGCGGTGCTCTCCCGGTTGAGGTACGCCGTCAGGTGCGTGGCGTCGACGCCCATCCGGTGCGCCGACCGGCTCGCCCAGCGGCGCTCGCTCATCCCGCTGCGCCGTACCACGGCCAGCCAGGCCGAGTCCGTCACCGCCGAGCCGATCAGGTAGTGGAAGATCGCGGACACCGCCGAGTCCAGGTGCGTGCCCTTGAAACCCGCGCCGGCCAGGATGCTCTGCACGCGATCGGTCAGGGCCTGGTAGTTCGGACCGAGCCCGGCGTGCGTCGGGAGCAGTTGCGCGGCCCACGGATGTGCCCACAACGCCTGGTACGCCGCCTGCGCGACAGCCGTCACCTGCTCACGCCAGTCGCCCTGGGCCGCAGGTAGGAGCGCGTCCCCGAGCACCGTGTCGACGACGAGCTCCAGCAGGTCGTTCTTGGTCGCGATCCGCCAATACAACGCAGACGTTGCGGCGGTGCCCAGCTCGGCCGCCATCACCCGCATCGAGAACGTGTCCAGACCGTTCCGGTCGAGCACCCGGATCGCGGCAGCGACGATGTCCTCCCTGCTCAGCTGGGCTCTGGTCGGCTCCGGCTCGTCCCGGAGCCATACGGAACCCAGCAGCGTCCTCTGATCCGCTTCCCGCACTGAAACAGTGTGTCACAACCTAGAACACCGTATTAGTGACTGCCTTCAAGAACGAGCGCCGGGGTGGCGTGGCTGGTGTGGCGGCGGTCCAGGAGACCGGAGACGAGCGCTACGAGCAGGCCGGCGGCAGCCAGCGCGGCGCCGACCCAGTTGGGCGCGGTGTAGCCGAGGCCGCGCTCGATGGTCAGTCCGCCGAGGTACGCGCCGACGGCGTTGCCCAGGTTGAACGCGGCGATGTTGGCGGCCGACGCCAGCGCCGGAGCGCCCTGTGCCTTGTCCATAACCCGCTTCTGCAGCGGAGCGACCGTGGCGAAGCCGGCTGCACCGAAGAGTGCGATCGTCACGGCAGAAGGGATCTTGGCGTGTGCAGTGAAGACGAACACCACCAGTACGGCGGCCAGCAACGTCAGGATCAAGTACAGGCTGGGCATCAGCGACCGGTCCGCCGCTTTGCCGCCCAGCAGGTTGCCCACAACGAGGCCACCGCCAAAGAGAACAAGCAGCCAGGTGACCGTCCCAGCAGAGAAGCCCGCGACTTCCGTCATCATCGGCGCGATGTAGGTGAACGAAGCGAACACCCCAGCAAACCCCAGCGCTGTCATCGCCAGTGCCAGCCACACCTGCAGGCTCTTGAAGACCGCGAGCTCGCTACGCAAGCCAGGACCTTCCGCAGCACCTTGCCGCGGCACCAGGAACACAATGCCCAGCAGGCCGATCACCCCGAGCGCCGTGACTGCCCAGAACGTCGACCGCCATCCGAACTGCTGACCGAGCGCGGTGCCACCCGGTACGCCGAGCACGTTCGCAATCGTCAGCCCGGTGAACATCAGCGCGATCGCGCTCGCCTGCTTCGCCTTGGGTACCAGTGATGCCGCGACGACAGATCCGACCCCGAAGAACGCGCCGTGGGACAGCGCCGCGACAATCCGTCCGGCCATCAGCACGCCGTACGACGGAGCGACGGCGGAGAGCAGGTTGCCGGCGATGAACACGCCCATCAGCGCGATCAGCACGGTCTTGCGGGAGACCTTGGAGC